>NZ_PJDK01000001.1:116635-268553 GCF_002837615.1 Klebsiella sp. X1-16S-Nf21 | reverse complement strand
AGATAGGCTATGTGGTGAGCTGCCGCTATCAGCGCGTTGCCGATCGCGATGGGCTGCTGATGGCGCTCCAGTCCCCGGAACGCCGCCCCGGGGAGCTACTCCGCTGCTGTAAAACCTTTCTGCGCCAGCTGGACCCCATGGATGAGGCGACCTTCAGGTTGTTACAGCAGCAGCTGGCCGCTCAGGCTCGCACCCGGGTACCGCCGAAGGTGCGCGCCCTGGACGCGCTGCGCCAGGAGTATAACTTGCCGGGGGTGACGCCGCAGGCGGCTGACGCGCTGCGCGTTGAAGAGGTGGTCGCCCTGTGGCGTGAGATGACCCGCCGGCGTCGCCGCTGGCGAGTGCTGTTCACGACAGGGAGTTAATGGCCGGGGCATCCGGGGTCAGAAAGTCGCTGACGAAGCGGGTGAGGATCGCCGCGGCCTGCGGGCTCTCCTGGACCTCGTCGTGTAACTGTTGTGGGTCGATGCCTTCCGCCTGCAGCACCGCCTCCCGGTAGCGGATCAGCGAGCGGGCAATCGGCGCGGTGAATTCCGGGTGAAACTGCGTGGAGACCGCCTGCGGCCCGTAGCGCACAATCTGGTGGGGATCGTGGGAGGATGCGGCCAGCACGGTAGCCCCCTCCGGCAAACGGGTCACGGTTTGCAAATGGCTCAAATGCGCGGGGAATGTCGCTGGCAGGCCGCTCAGCAGCGGGTCATCTACACCCCACGGCGAAAGCGCAATCGTTTTGCTGCCGCTTTCCCGCCCGGCAGGATGGTAAGCCACCTCACCGCCCAGCGCATGGGCCATCAGTTGATGACCATAGCAGACGCCGAACAGCGGCATGCCGATAGCCACCGCCTGACGGATCCAGTCGGCGGTCCGTTCGCTCCATGCCAGCCGATCGGTGACCATCGCCCACGAACCGGTCAGTATCGCCACGGTCTGGTTATCCGGCGCCGGCAGCGGTTCATCTTCAAACACCCGCACCGCGGTCAGCTGCGCCTGCCACGGCGCCAGCAGCGTGCGAAACCAGTGCGGCAGATCGCCATGCGCCTGGCGGATGGCCGTCGGCGGCGTGCCGGTCTGAACCAGCAATAATCGGTTACGTGTCACCCTTCCTCCTCGCTCCGGGTCATGTTCCTGCCATCACTATGCCGCCCGGAAAGCCGCGGGACAAATAACCAATATCTATGAACGATGCGCGTCCGGAATAAGTCCAGCCGCTTACTGGGCATCGGCGCTGTCACGCTGCGGCACGTCAGCCGCCGCGGATGACGCCTGCTGCGGAACAAAGATGTGGTCCAGAATGGCGCGCGCCGTCGGTCCGGCCACCACCCCATCCCCGCCGCCGTTCTCCAGGATCAGCGCCATCGCCACCTTCGGATGCTGATAAGGGGCAAACAGGGTATAGAAGATATGGTCGCGCAGACGCACCGGGATCATTTTGGCGTTATAGGTCTGGTTTTGCTTCAGGCTGAACACCTGCGAGGTGCCGGACTTCGCCGCGATCTGGTACGGCGCGGTATGGAACAGCTTGTAGCCGGTGCCGTTGGGCAGATTCGCCATCCCATACATGCCGTTGCGCACAATGCCCCAGTACGGCGATTTCGGATCGCCCACCTGCGGCAGGTTCGCCGGCTGCTGATAACGTTCCACATGGTTGCCCTGCTTCATCGAATAGAGCAGATGCGGATCCTGCACCTTGCCATTGTTCAGCAGGGTGGTGAGCGCCTTCACCATCTGAATTGGCGTGGCGATCCAGTACCCCTGGCCGATGCCGACCGAGATGGTGTCCCCCTGATACCAGGGCTTTTTATGCACCCGCTGTTTCCACTCCCGGCTGGGCAGTACGCCGGCATACTCCTCATTAAGGTCGATGCCGGTGGACTGGCCGTAACCAAACTTGCTCAGCCACTCATGGATCCGGTCAATGCCCATCTCGAAAGCGACCTGATAGAAAAAGGTGTCAGCCGACTCTTCGATGGCTTTGGTCACGTTGAGCATCCCGTGGCCGGTCTTCAGCCAGTCGCGGTAGCGGCGTTGCGTGCCCGGCAGCGTCCACGTCGGCGCGCCGAAGAAGGTGGTGTTCGGGGTGATGACCCCTGCGGAGAGCGCCGACAGCGCCATATAGGGCTTCACCGTCGAGGCCGGGGGATACAGCCCCTGAGTAACACGGTTGATCAGCGGCCGGTCCGGATTATCGAGCAGCGATTTATAGGCCTGATAGCCGATGCCTTTGACGAACGGATTAGGATCGTAGCTGGGGCTGGAGACCATCGCCAGCACGCCGCCATCCCGGGGATCGACCACCACCACCGCCGCGCGCTGCCCCTTCAGCACCGACTCAATATACTGCTGCAGGTGCAGGTCGAGGGTCAGATAGAGGTTTTTCCCGGCCACCGGCGGTACCTCTTTCAGCAGACGCACCACCCGGCCGTGGTTATCGACCTCCACTTCCTGATAACCAGTGGTGCCGTGGAGCGCTTTTTCGTAATAGCCCTCGATCCCCTGCTTGCCGATATTGTGGTCGGCAGCATAGTTCTCCTCTTCGCCGTCTTTCGCCAGCCGCTGCAGGTCGTTGTCGTTAATTTTCGACACATAGCCCACCACGTGCGCCAGCTCGGCGCCGTACGGGTATTCGCGCTGCTGATAGCTCTCCACCGTCACGCCGGGGAAACGGAATTCGTTAACCGCGAAGCGCGCCACCTCCACGTCGCTGAGGTCGGACTTCAGCGTCACCGCTTTATAGCGGCTGTTGTGGTGCATATCGTCGCGGAAGCTGGCGATGTCATCCGGCGTCAGGTCGACGATCGGCGTCAGGCTTTGCAGCAGCGCGGTCATATCGGGAATTTTGCTCGGGATCACCTGCAGGCGATACAGGGTAATGTTCTGCACCAGCGGAATGCCATTGCGATCGAATATCAGCCCGCGGCTGGGGGCAATGGGCAGCATCTTAATGTCGTTCTGGTTCGATCGGGTCTGGTAGAAATCATGCTGCTCCACCTGCAGATGGTAGAGGTTGACGATCAGCACGCCAAAGCAGACCACCACCAGCAGAAAAGCAATTGCGGCCCGGCGGATAAACAGCATCTCTTCCGCGGAGTGGTCGCGAATTTCATCTCTCAAAAGGGGCATTAGCGGTACATCACCTGAATCACAAGAAAAGCCAACAGCGTAACGGCCGGGAAGCATAGCCTTATCGCGGCGCCAGCCCTACTGAAAGGTTGCTAATGATCTGGCAGAAATGTTTCAGCATGTTAGAGCGTGGGAAGCCTTTCTGTGCAGGAGAAAGGCATCAGAGTGCGAGGTTAGCCAGCAACGGGGACGGCTGGCATCTGTTTACATGATCAACCCGCTTATTTTCTGGCCTCAAAAGCGATCTTAACCGCCATTCCCGCCAGTACCGTCGCCATCAGCCAGCGTTGAAATTGTTGCCAGCCCGGCCGCCGACCAAGAAATAACGCCACCTGCCCGGCCAGCAAGATAATCATGCCGTTCACCGCCACGCTGATGATCACCTGGGTACAGCCTAATATTAACGACTGACTGAGCACGCTGCCGAGTCCGGGAGTGATAAACTGCGGCAGCAGGGACAGATACAGGATGGCAACTTTGGGGTTCGCCAGGCTGGTGAGGAATCCCATCAGAAACAGCTTACGCCCACTGTCCGCGGGTAAGTCGCGCACCGCAAATATCGGCCGCCCTCCCGGTTTGATCGCCTGCCACGCCAGATAGAGCAAATAAGCGACCCCGCATAAACGCAAGGCATCGTAGGCGTATGGAACCGCGAAAACCAACGCGGTGATGCCGAAAGCGGCACACAACATATAGAAGAAAAATCCCACGGCCACGCCGGCAAGGGAGATAAAGCCAGCGCGTTTTCCCTGGCAAATCGAACGCGAAGTGAGATACATCATGTTGGGGCCTGGGGTTAACACCAACCCCAGCGCCACCGCGGCAAAGGCCATTAATGAAGCGAATTCAGGCATAACTTATCTCCAGCTATCGGTAATGCCCAGGCGCGCGGCGACGTCGACCATGCTCCCCGACAGTATTCTGTCTTCAGCGCCAGTCACATGGTGCCTAAGTATTAGCTTATTCTGTGTCCGCCAACAACCCCCGTACCGAACATTCGTTACGCTCGCGCAACGGACAGCCCTCATCCTTTTCTCGCAGGAAAATTGTCATATCTCAAACAATTAGCAATCCGGCTCCCTGATTGACGCAGATCGTTTCCTTTGCCGTCTCGTTACGTCTATGGTTAATGGTGAGGTTTATACTAACCGCCAGGTCCACCTGGTCATATAAGGGGATGTTTACCCTTCGTTGAACGGAATTAGCTATTAAATCTGTAGACTCATTCAAATATCGCTTATTGGTAGCAGTGTATATCGTAATGGCATTCACAAAAGCAAACGGAGCCTGATATGAGCACGTCTAACGACCCATCCAACAACGCATCCGCCGGAAAGTGCCCTTTCCACGCCGAGACGCCAAAACAGAGCGCCGGCAGCGGCACCGGCAACCGCGACTGGTGGCCTAACCAGCTGCGTGTCGATCTGCTGAACCAGCACTCCAGTCGTTCCAACCCGTTGGGTGAGGATTTTAACTACAGGGAAGAGTTTAAAAAGCTCGACTACTCCGCGCTGAAAGCTGACCTCAGAGCGTTGCTGACCGACTCGCAAGAGTGGTGGCCGGCAGACTGGGGTAGCTATATTGGCTTGTTTATTCGCATGGCCTGGCACGGCGCCGGCACCTACCGCACCGTTGACGGTCGCGGCGGCGCAGGCCGTGGGCAGCAGCGCTTTGCGCCGTTGAACTCCTGGCCAGACAACGTCAGTCTCGATAAAGCCCGTCGTCTGCTGTGGCCAGTAAAACAGAAATATGGCCAGAAAATATCCTGGGCCGACCTTTACATGCTGGCGGGTAACGTCGCTCTGGAAAACGCCGGCTTCCGCACCTTTGGCTTTGGCGCCGGTCGTGAAGATGTCTGGGAACCGGATCTGGACGTCGACTGGGGCGATGAGAAAGAGTGGCTGGCCCACCGTCACCCGGAAAGTCTGGCCAAACAGGCCATCGGCGCCACCGAAATGGGGCTAATCTACGTCAACCCGGAAGGACCGAACGCCAGCGGCGAGCCGTTGTCCGCCGCGGCAGCCATTCGCGCCACCTTCGGCAATATGGCGATGGACGATGAAGAGATTGTCGCCCTGATCGCCGGCGGCCACACGCTGGGTAAAACCCACGGCGCCGCCGAAACCAGCCACGTCGGCGCCGAGCCGGAAGCCGCCCCGCTGGAAGCGCAGGGTCTGGGCTGGCACTCCAGCTACGGCAGCGGCGCAGGTGCGGATGCCATCACCTCCGGTCTGGAAGTGGTCTGGACGCAGACGCCCACCCAGTGGAGCAACTACTTCTTCGAGAACCTGTTTAAATATGAATGGGTGCAGACCCGCAGCCCGGCTGGCGCTATCCAGTTCGAAGCCAAAGATGCGCCGGAAATTATCCCGGATCCGTTTAATCCGGGGAAAAAGCGCAAACCGACCATGCTGGTCACCGACCTGACCCTGCGCTTCGACCCGGAGTTTGAAAAGATCTCCCGCCGCTTCCTCAACGATCCGCAGGCCTTTAACGAGGCGTTTGCCCGGGCGTGGTTCAAGCTGACCCACCGGGATATGGGGCCAAAATCCCGTTACCTCGGTCCGGAAGTGCCGAAAGAAGATCTGATTTGGCAGGATCCGCTGCCGGCAGCGACTCATCAGCCGAGCGCTGAGGATATCGCCAGCCTGAAAACCGCCATCGCCGGCGCCGGCCTGTCGGTGAGTGAGCTGGTCTCGGTCGCCTGGGCTTCCGCCTCCACCTTCCGCGGCGGCGATAAGCGCGGCGGCGCCAACGGCGCACGCCTGGCCCTCGCTCCGCAGAAAGACTGGCCGGTCAATGCTATCGCCAGCCGGGTGCTGCCGACTCTGCAGGCGATCCAGCGCGCCTCCGGCAAAGCGTCGTTAGCCGATATCATCGTGCTGGCTGGCGTGGTCGGCGTTGAGCAGGCGGCCGCTGCCGCCGGCGTCAGCGTTAACGTGCCGTTTACCCCAGGCCGCGTCGACGCCCTGCCTGAGCAGACCGACGTCGAGTCGTTTGACCTGCTGCAGCCGCTGGCGGATGGCTTCCGCAACTATCGCCGTATCGAAGGCGGTGTCTCGACGGAAACGCTGCTGATCGATAAAGCCCAGCAGCTCACGCTAACCGCCCCGGAAATGACAGTGCTGGTCGGTGGCTTGCGCGTACTGGGCGCGAACTACGACGGCAGCAAACACGGGGTGTTCACCGACCGCGTCGGCGTGCTCAGCAATGATTTCTTCGTCAACCTGCTGGATATGGCCACCGTCTGGAAAGCGGCCGATGACCACGCGGAGCTGTTTACCGGCAGCGACCGTAAAACCGGCGAGGCGAAGTACAGCGCCACCCGCGTGGATCTGGTGTTTGGCTCCAACTCTGTACTGCGCGCGCTGGCGGAAGTGTATGCCTGCGCCGACGGGCAGCAGAAGCTGGTGCATGACTTCGTCGCCGCCTGGACTAAGGTGATGAATCTCGACCGCTTCGACCTGTAATCCCCCCGCCCCGGCAGCCGCCGGGGCGTTTCTCTCACACCGCCCGCGGCAACTGTTGCAGGCGACTCCGCGTACGCTGAATATCCTCCAGTTCCACCCCGGCCACCAGTGTCTCCAGATCGCAGCAGGTTACCAGCAGCAGGCGGATCTGCTTTTCATACAGCACATCAATCACGTTGATAAAGCGCTGCTGGGCCGCCGGCCCCACCGTAGCCAGCGGCGGCACTTCATCCAGTAACCAAACCGTATAGCTTTCGCTGAGCGTCAGATAGTCCATCACCGCCGTGGCGGCCTGACAGAGCTGGGCAAAGGTGAAGTGGAGCAGAGTGGATGACGCCGTGGCAGCCAGCAGGGTGCGATAACCTACCGTCAGCGAAACCGGTTCGGCAGGTAACGACGGCAGGTCATACAGCTGACGCTGTTGTGTATTCGGATTAACCCACATCCGCCCGCTGCAGAAGGCATTATCGACGCTCAGATGACGCTGGCGATAATCCTCCTCACCGTTCAGCGCGACGACCGCCAGGTGGGCGCGGATCAGCGCGATCGACGGTAAAAAGCGATCGTGATACAGCGGATTGGGCAGCAGCATCTCCGGCGGATAGTTTGACGTCGCCAACAGCACAATACCGCGCTGAAAGAGATGCTCCAGTAAGACCTTGATCAGCATCGCGTCGCCAGGGTCGTGAAGATGAAATTCGTCGAAGCACAGCAGGCGACAGCCGGAAGTCATCTGCCTCATCACCGCCTGCAGGTCGGGCGCGCCGGGAGCATTCAGCCGCTGATGTAGCTCGCGGAAGAAGTGATGAAAATGGACCCGCCGCCGGGCGGCGAGCGGCAGGCTGGCAAAAAAGTGGTCGAGGATATAACTTTTCCCCCGCCCGGTCCGCCCCCAGACGTACAGCCCCTGCGGCGTACCAGCCGCGGACAACAGCTGCTGGCCCAGAGCATCCAGGCGAGCGATCAGCGACAGCTGATCGTCATCGAGCGTCAGACGCGCCCGCGCCGCCTGCTCGGCCATCACACGGGTAAAGCGAAACTCAGTCGCCATCTCTGGCTGATCTGAATACGACGCCATACATCCCTCTTTTAACATTCTTATAACCTCCTGCGAGGAGGCCATTCTAGCCGCTTTCCTGCGGGTTGGCGAATCGCACAACGGGAAATACCGTCCGCGGTGATTTACTTCAATTCTTCGCCTGGCATGCGGCGAAAACTAGCATGAATCTCATTTTTCATGGTGTACCGCGATATCTTGCGCTAAAGATTGCAGCTAACGCGTAGGATTAAAAATATAAAACTATTAACAATCAATTAACATTAGCAGGCAAACCATTCATCCTGAGGAATACAACACCATGTCTACCACCCAGGTTCTCGGCGGCGCGCCTTATGCCTCGCCAGGACAACCGCACGCCAGCTTAACCGGACGCATTGATGCGCTGCCCGCCTCCTTCGGTTTATGGTCGTTTATCACCCTGCTCTCCCTCGGTGGCTTCTTCGAGCTCTACGACCTGTTCCAGACCGGGTATATCAGCGCAGGGCTGCTGGCCGACGGGATTTTCCACACCGGGCAGGCGGGGATATTCGGGATTGCCGATCAGGCGGCTTTTGCCTCCGCCACCTTTATGGGGCTGTTTATTGGCGCCAGTCTGTTGGCGCCGCTGGCGGACAGGCTGGGGCGACGTCTGACGTTTATGGTGGCGCTCGCCTGGTACGGCCTCTTTTCGCTGCTGATGGCGACGCAGAGCAGCGCGGAAGGGGTGATCTTTTTCCGCTTTCTGGTGGGGATCGGCCTCGGTATTGAGCTGGTGACCATTGACACCTATCTCAGCGAATGGATGCCAACCCATCTGCGCAATAAAGCGTTTGCTTTCGCTTTCTTCATCCAGTTCCTGTCGGTTCCGGCGGTGGCGCTGATGTCCTGGATGCTGGTGCCAACCACCCTCTTCGGCCTCAGCGGCTGGCGCTGGGTGATCATCTTTGGCGCGCTGTTCTCGCTGGCGATCTGGTTTATCCGCAAAAAGCTGCCGGAGTCAGCGCGCTGGCTGGAAAGCAAAGGGCGGCATGATGACGCGCATGCGGTGATGAGTGAGATGGAAGCCCGCTGTGGCCTGACGCCGTCGCCGAAGCATGCGCATGCGGCACAGAGCGTCGTCAAACGCGGCACCTTCCGCGAAATCTGGGCGCCGCAGTATCGGCAGCGCACCCTGATGCTGATGGTGATGAACTTCTTCCAGGCGATCGGCTTCTTCGGCTTTGGCAACTGGCTGCCGGCGCTGCTCTCCGGTCAGGGGGCCAGCATCACTCACAGTCTGCTGTACGCCTTCTTTATCACCCTCGCCTATCCGCTGGGCTGCCTGTTCTGCACCCGCTTCGTGCATCGCTTTGAGAACAAGTGGCAAATTGTCCTCTCCGCGCTGATGACTGTCATCTTCGGGACCCTGTTCGCCCTGCAAAACAGCCCGATTCTGCTGGTGATCTGCGGGTTTATGATCACCTGGTCCAACGCCTGGCTGACCATCAGCTACCACGCCTACCAGGCCGAGGTCTTCCCGACCCATATTCGCGCCCGCGCCGTCGGCTTCTGCTACTCGTTCAGCCGGCTCTCCACCGCGGTGACCAGCATCCTGATCGGCATTATTCTGCAATACGCCGGCACGCCGGGGGTGATTAGCTTTATCGTCGTCAGTATGCTGATGGTGATGCTGTCGGTAGGGATCTTCGGCCCCAGAACGCGGGGCATTCGACTGGAGAATATCTGAGGTTGTCGCAGGGACTGGCCTCAGCCAAAAATCCCCTGCGCCTCGGCGAAGCATTTTTCCGCCAGGGTTGATACCGGCTCCTGCTGGCGCATAATGAGCGCCAGCTGTGAATCGACCTGGGTTTCGGCGATCGGCAGAATTTCAAGATTATCGCTCAGCGCTTCGAGGCCGTTGTTGAGCGGCATAATCGCGCAGCAGATCCCCGCCTGCACCGCCTGGATAATCTGAAACGTCGAATCGCTTTCAAAAACATACTTCGGCGTTAGCCCTTTAGCCTTAAAGCTGATTTCAATGGATTCCCGGTAGTACATTCCCTTGGTCAGAAAACCGAGGGGCAACGTCGCCAGCGCCTCCCACCCCGGCGTCCCACCGCTGAAGTCGAAATGGCGTTTATCATGCAGGAGCCCCATCCGGGTTTGCGGCAACCGGGCGACCTTAAACAGGCGCTGGTCCAGATGCTGCAGATAGCAAATGCCCAGATCCAACTGGTTACGGCTGACGCCATCGATAATCTGCTCCGAGGTCATCGACAGCAGGCTGAACTGCAGCGCCGGGTATTTCTCCGCCAGCGGTTTAATCAGCTGCATCGGGTTCAGGCTCGCCAGCGGCACCATGCCGACCCGCAGCTGACCGACCATCTGCCCGCGACAGATCGCCGCCTCTGCCGCCAGACCATCATGGGCAGCCAGCACCGCCCGCGCCCAGGCCAGGATCCGCTCACCTTCCGGGGTAAACCCCTCAAAGCGCTGGCCGCGCTGAATAAGCGTCAGGTTCAGCTCCTCTTCCAGATTACGAATGCGCATGGAGAGGGTCGGCTGAGTAATATGGCAGGCCGCCGCCGCCTGGCCAAAATGGCGCGTCTGATCGAGCGCGATCAAATACTTGAGTTGCTTAATATCCATTCTCTTTCCCGTTTGAACCCCGCCGTTCACCCCCGGGGCCGCGCACAGGTTACCAGAATGTTAGTTTCACTAGCGATAAATTCAAGCGAGGATATCACGAGGGGCTGCGGGGCGCAGGACGGCGCGATGCCGTCCTGCGCCCCGCTTTTTTAGCGTACGCCGGCCAGCGGACGGATCTCTTTCGAGCGCAGCGTCAGACGAACGGGAACCGACTTATACGAAGGGGTGCCGCTCTCTTCATCCAGATAGTTCAGCGGCACCAGCACGTTGGCTTCCGGATAATAGGCCCCGACGGTACCGGGCGCGATGCCGTAGGCTACCACCGTGATATCTTCCAGCGTCAGCTCGCTGTCTGGCAGCGCGGTATGAATATCTACCCGATCGCCATGTTCCAGCCCCTGGGCAGCCATGTCCTGTTCATTCATAAACAGCACGTCGCGGCGGCCAAAAACACCGCGGTAGCGGTCATCCATCGCGTAGATGGTGGTGTTGTACTGATCATGACTGCGCAGCGTCACTAAGCGCATCACATCTTCGCCCTCCACCACCACGTTCTCATGCACCCCTTTGAAGACCGAGAACATCGCTTTACCGGTGGCCGTTGGCCAGATGCGCTCGGTCGGCGGTAGCGGCATGCGGAAGCCCCCGGGATGACGAATACGCTGGTTATACTCCTCGAACCCCGGAATGGTCTGTTCGATCAGATCGCGAATGCGGTCGTAATCTTCCACCAGATACAGCCAGTCCACTTTGCTGGCCGGCAGAGTGGCCTTCGCCAGACCAGCGACAATCGCCGGCTCCGAGCGCAACGTCGGCGAGGCGGGCTTAAGCTTGCCTGACGACGCATGCACCATCGACATCGAATCCTCGACAGTGATCGACTGCCGGCCGCTGGCCTGCAGGTCAAGCTCGGTGCGGCCCAGACACGGCAGAATAAAGGTCTCTTTCGCCGTCAGCAGGTGCGAGCGGTTGAGCTTGGTGCCGACGTGAACGCTGAGCTCAAGGCCGCGCATCGCCGGGAAGGCGCGTTCGTGATCCGGCATCGCCACAGCGAAGTTGCCCCCGAGGCAAATCAGGGCTTTGGCGTCGCCGGCGATCATGGCCTCCAGGGCCTTCACCGCATCGTGACCATGATGCCGCGGCGGCGTAATCCCCATCACCCGCTGCAGGCTGTCGAGGAAGGCCGCGGAGGGTTTTTCACTGATCCCGACGGTGCGGTTTCCCTGCACGTTTGAGTGGCCGCGCAGCGGACAGATGCCAGCGCCCGGCTTGCCGATGTTGCCGCGCATCAGCAGCAGGTCGGCAATCAGACGGACGTTGGAAGTGCCTTTATTATGCTGGGTAATACCCATGCCGTAGGTGACGATGGTGGCCCTGGATTTGGCGTAAGCCACGGCGACCTGGGTCAGGGATTCGCGCGTCAGGCCGGACTCCTGTTCGATATCCTGCCAGCGGGTGGCATGCAGATCCTCGGCGAAGGCAGAGAATCCCTGGGTATGCTGGGTAATAAACGCGTGGTCGAGCACATTGCCCTGCTCCTCCTCCAGCTGCAGCAGCGCTTTGGCGATCCCTTTCAGCGCCGCCGCGTCACCGCCGGCCCGCACCTGGTAGTAGGTCGAAGCGATCGGCGTCGAGCGCCGGGTCGCCATCTCCATCACGTTCTGCGGGTCGGCAAAACGCTCCAGCGCCCGCTCACGCAGCGGATTGAAAACGATAATCGGCACGCCGCGGCGGGAAAGCTCATGCAGGGTGCCCATCATCCGTGGGTGGTTGGTGCCCGGATTATGGCCGATGGAGATCACCAGCTCGGTCTGGTCAAAATCGTCGAGGGAGACGGTGCCTTTGCCAATCCCGATCGACTGCGGCAGGCCCACGCTGGTGGATTCGTGGCACATGTTGGAGCAGTCGGGGAAGTTGTTGGTGCCATACTCGCGGGCGTACAGCTGGAACAGCCACGCTGCCTCATTGGACGCCCGGCCAGAGGTATAGAACTCGACCTCATCAGGCTGCAGGCCGCGAAGGATCTCGCCGATGCGGGAGAAGGCCTGCTCCCACGCCACCGGACGCAGAGTATCGCTGGCGCGGTCGTAGACTAAAGGATGCGTTAAGCGGCCATAGCCCTCCAGTTCGAAATCGCTCTTCGCCAGCAGGGAGGTCACGGTGTTGGCCGCGAGGAACGCGGGCGTCACCCGTTTGGTGGTCGCTTCCCAGGTCACGGCTTTGGCGCCATTTTCGCAAAACTGAAAAGTGGATTTATGCTCTTTATCCGGCCAGGCGCAGCCCGGGCAGTCAAACCCATCCGGCTGGTTAGTTCGCAGCAGCGTGGCGGGCGCTTCGAAAGCATCCATCTGGGTACGCACAGCGATGGCCGTGGCCTTCAGGGCGCCCCACCCGCCTGCCGGGCCATCATAGGGGTGAACACCGGGCACCGCGCGTCTTTTATTGGTCATCTTTTAACTCCTGCTGCTCTGTTCTGGCCGCCGCAGCCTGAAAAAAGGCGTACGACGGCCCCGGGCGACGTGGCGTGGTTAGCACGGCGTCACCTGATTAGGATGCGGTTTCTCAAGGATAGTACGATGGGAAAGCGTAGGTACTGCGTTTGTTAACTGAATAATAACATACACAACAAATCTGTATAATTGATGTTATCTATCAGGTGTTAAATTTAACTTATTTGCAAATTTTCGCGGTTATCGTCGCTGTGCGCTGACGGATAAAAGACCCACGGGAAAGCGATGACCGGGCAGCGGAAACCGCCCGGTGGGTCTGATTCAGGTCAGATTGAAGTAACGGTCCGGACGCAGCGTCTCCGGCAGCGGATGCTGACCGGTCATGTCGAGCAGATTGCGCTCAATGGTATTGCACATGGCGTTCAGCGGCAGATCATTGGCGGCGGTACCGAAAGGATCTTCCAGCTCTTCCGCCAGCGAATCCCACGACAAAAAGGTGTAGGAGATAAACACCGAGACAAACGGCGTCATGTAGTGCAGATCGCCGACCAGCGCGAACGGCAGCAGCGTGCAGAACAGGTACACGGTGCGCTGCAGGATCAGGGTATAGGCGAATGGCACCGGGGTGGTCGCCAGCCTTTCACAACCGCCCAGCACGTGCGCCAGCTCATCGAGTTTGTTGTCCATCAGCCCGTAGGTGATGTCGCTGAGCTTGCCCGCCTCCCGCAGCTGGCCAATTTCGTTGCCGACCAGCAGCAGGATCCGGTTGGTGGGCATTGAGCTGGCGAGGATCTCCGCCACCTTGTCATCCGGCAGCAGCCGCCGCAGGTCAGCCGTCGGATCGGTTTTGCGCAGCTGGTGCTTCAGGCTCCAGCTAAAGGCCACCAGATAGCTGACGATGCGGCGATGGACATCGTGTTCGGCCGGCAGGATATTGCGCAACTGGCGTACCAGCGTACGTTCGGCGATAAGCACCGTCCCCCACAGATTGCGCGCTTCGACGAACCGGCTGTAGCTGGCGCTGTTGCGAAAGCCGAGAAAAATCGCAATCGCAATCCCCAGCAGGCTGAACGGCGCCACCGTTAAGTGGATCCCCAGCTGCTCGTACCATTGATAGCTGATAATGGCGATGATGGACATCAGCACATTAAGCAGCAGACGAAAGATGATTTTCGACAGCACGGAGCCGTGCCAGTCAAATAAGCGAAGAAACCAGTGTTGTTCTGGCCGAATGATCATTGTCTGACTTCCTGAATTACCGCTCTGGTCATTATCTCTGAATAAAGAATAGAGATTATCTATGAACCGATTGGTTTATTTTATCGTTAACTGCGATGGGCAGATCTTCGCCATTATTTAGCGATGGTAATGGCGTTTTTAGTATGTGCTTTTTTTATATTTCAGGCAATCGATGCGCCAGCAATTAAGGCTCAGGGAAAAAATAGCCGCTGAGCCAATAAAATTGTCGTCTTACGGCGCCGGGTGCGCCAGGCCGCTTTCACCGGCCCCGCATAGCGCGCTGGCCGCGTCGCTGGGATCAAGATGCACCATTACGTTAAGCACCGGATGCTGCGCCAGGACCCGCTCCCGCGCCTGACGGGCAATCTGATGTCCCTCGGCTACCGACATCTCTCCCGCCACCTCGAGATGGACATCCACCAGCACCAGATCCCCCGCCTTACGGGTTTTCAAATCGTGCAGACCCGCCACGCCCGGCGTGGCCTGCAGCGTGCGGGCGATCGCCCGCTGCGTCTCTTCATCGACCGCGCGGTCCATTAAATCGTGCAGCGCCGTGGCGGCGAAACGATAGCCCATGCGGGTGATCAGCAGTCCCACCGCCAGCGCGGCAAGCGGGTCGAACCAGGCGAACCCGGCCAGATTACCGATAATCCCCAGCGCCACCACCAGAGATGACGCGGCGTCGGAGCGGGCATGCCAGGCGTTGGCGATGAGCAGCGATGAATTCAGCCGCGTGGCAGCCGCCAGCATATAGCGAAACAACCCCTCCTTGACGGCCAGCGCCACCAGCGCCATCCACAGCGCCACGCTGTGCACCGCCGGAATCGTCTGCGGCTGCGCCAGGTGACCTGCCGCGGACCACAGCATGCCGACCCCGACCAGCACCAGGATCGCGCCGAGGATCAGCGAGGCGCCATTCTCGTAGCGCCAGTGTCCATAGTGGTGATCGTGGTCTGAGGGTCGACGGCTCTTTTTATTCGCCACCAGCACCACCCCATCGGCGACCAGATCGGAAAAAGAGTGCATCCCATCAGCAATCAACCCCTGGGAGCCAGAGAATATTCCCACCACAACCTGAAACACGGAAAGGAAAATATTGACCACCACGCTAATAAGGGTACTCTTTCGCGCCTGCATCGAACGCTCATGATATTTATTATCATTTTCAAAATTATATTGTGTCATTATTTCTCTCCCTTTGTGAGCGGGAAGAATAAACTGACAAACTGAGTTTATGCTTAACAATATAAAAGCCATTGCCTTTCCGTTTAACGATATCGGCGCTGTCGATTATTAATATATTCTGAAAGGGTGGCAGGACAGGTACAACCGCGCGCGGATGGGCTATCTTATGACTGGCCCGGCAGGTCGGGCCACTTTCTCTTCACCACCACAGGAGTCAGCGATGTCAGAGAACACCTCATCCCGGCTGCGTTTTGCCATTAACCTGGGCAACGCGGTCCTGGCCCATCTCGGGGAGACGGGGGAGCCCGCAGGTCTCACCGTCGAGCTTAGCCATCGGCTGGCGACGCGCTGGGGCGTCACCGCCGAGTTCGTCCCCTATCCTGCCGCCGGAAAAGTGGTGGCTGACGCCGGCGGTGATCACTGGGACATTGCGTTTCTGGCCATCGACCCGGCCCGGGAAGCGACCCTGCGTTTTACGCCTCCCTACATCACCATCCAGGGGACCGCGCTGGTGAGAGCCGGTTCGCCCTGCCAGAGCGTGGCCGACATGGATCGCCCGGCAACCACCATTAACGTCGGGCAAAACGCCGCTTACGATCTGTGGTTAACCCGTCATCTGCAGCACGCCAGCCTGAATCGCCTTCCCTCCTCGCAGGAGGCCATCGACGCCTTCCTCGCCGGTGAAGGAGATATGGTCGCCGGTATCCGACAGCCGCTGGAGGCGACAGCCCGTCAGCACGCTGGGGTGCGGGTACTGGCGGATAATTTTACTGAGATCCAGCAGGCCATCTGCGTCGCCCGGGCGGATGTCGCTGGCTTCAACGCGGTGAATGACGCGCTCAGCGAGTGGCGGGCGGATGGCAGCCTGGAGGCACTGATTGCCCGACAGCTGGGCAAGGCGGAGTGACCTTCACTCCACTTGCATCCGGCGCATGGCGCAATGCCAGGCGCCGTTGCGTACCGAGGCACGGAGCACGCGGGCCACGCCATGCACCAGCAGGCGCGTCGTATTCCGCTGCAGCGGCGTGAGCGACAGCCCCAGCATCTCCTGCGCCCATTCCGGCAGCAGATCGATCCCGGCGCGCATCATGACCTGACCCACCGGCTGGCTCAGCCTACCCGGCAGACGAGTAGAGAGCAGCACCTCGGCTACCTCCCGGGTACGTTCGTCACAGCGCAACTGCGGGCGCATCGCCTCGAGATAGTCCGCCACTTCCTGCGGCGTCTGAGGGATGTCCTGGGCCCCCAGCCGACGGGCGATTTCCGCCGACTCGCGGAAATAGTCCTCCTGGCGCTCGGCGCTGACCACTGTCCGCTTGTAGCGCAGGTGGGAGGCCATAAAGCGACTGCACTCGGCGACGTGCACCCAGGTCAACAGCGCCGGATCGCTGGCCTGATAAGGCGTTCCGTCCTTATCCACCCCGCCGATCCGCTGATGGATCCCCTGCACTTTGGCGATGAGCCGCTCGGCGTCGGGGGTAGTGGCAAAGGTGGTGGCGGAAATAAACTGGCTGGTGCGGCGCAGGCGGCCAAAGATGTCCTCACGGAAACGGGAGTGATCCCAGACGCCGGCCAGCGCCAGGGGATGCAGCATCTGCAGCAGCAGCGCGCTGATGCCGCCGCAGAGCATCGAGGTAAAATCGCCGTGTACCTGCCAGATGGCCGACTGCGGACCAAAAAGCCCCGGCTCCCCTTTAGGCTGTTCAAAATCGATCTCTTTTAGCGCCATGCCGGTCAGGCCGAGCACCTGCGCCTCGATCATCCCGCGAATGCCGATCATGATGATGTCCCTTACGTGCAATTAAAGGACAAAAGATACCACTATTGGGCAGCGCAGGGAGAGATATCGGGAAAGGGTGCCCGCTGCGCGCGGGCACGACAGCTTACGGATTCAGCTGGTAGTCGAGAGTGATATTGGCTTTCAGCACCTGCGATACCGGGCAACCGGCCTTCGCTTTCTGAATGATCTCATCGAACGCCGCCGGCGCAACGTCCGGCAGAACAATCTGACTTTGCAGCGCGATGTCGGTTATCGCAAAGCCGCCGTCGGTTTTATTGAGGGTGACCACCGCCGTCGTGTCGATAGACGTTGCGGTATAGCCCTCTTCGCTGAGCATCAGCGACAGGGCCATTGAGAAACAGGCGGCATGCGCGGCGCCAATCAGCTCCTCAGGGTTAGTGCCTTTCACCCCTTCAAAACGGGTGTTAAAGCCGTAGGGCTGCTGGCTCAGCGCCCCGCTCTCTGTCGACACGGTGCCTTTGCCATGTTTCAGATCGCCTTCCCAGTGCGCCAGCCCTTTCTTATGAATCGCCATGTGACTCCTCCTGTGATGATGTCGAACAAAAAGTATAGTGCGTGATGCCGAACCTGCGCCTTTTCTGCGGCCTGGGCATCACTGTGCCCTTAAGGATCTCGTGGTCAGCCTCGCTAACGACCATCGTGTGGCTGATAAGGATCGGTTTTGTCGTCCTTGCTGTCGTCCCGTTTACGCGGCACTTCGCCATGCTCGGCAGGCGCCTCGCGCGCAGGATGTTTTCCGCCCTGCTCACCTTGCGGCTGAGATGTGTTACTCATATCGGCGTTCTCCGCTTACTTAGGCGACTGCTTGAGCAGACGATCGACACGCACCACCGGCGGCGTCATTTTGCGATCGAGGCTACCGTTGATGCTGACCAGATCGTCAGGCTCTACGTGCTGTTCGTTAAACGCGGCGGCCGGAATGATGGCAGTGATGGTGCCGCTTTTATCGCGAAACTGATAGCGGTCATTGTCCTGGCGGGTGAGCACATTACCGCGCAGTGAAATAGTCGCGCCATCGTGCATGGTTTTCGCCTGCTCAACGGTCATGATCCGGCCATCCTCGACGCCGCGATAGCCGTCATCGAGTTTGTGCGGCGGCGGCGGTGCGGCATCCTGACTAAAACCGCCCTTATCGTCCGCCTGTGCAATACCCACGGCGAGTACACAGGCCATAGCGAGCGCTAATTTTTTCATCATCCCTCCGTCATTTTACCGATGATTAGAATAAAGCCTGGCTGAGGCGATTCACTTTTACAAAGTCAATTGTTCTGATATCGACTAATATAAGAATGTCCTTATCGTTACGCTGTTGCCGAAACGAAACGCGGGGAAAATAATAATGATTAAGAATCAACAGGATTGTCCCATCGTTGACGAGAATGAACGAGCACTACGCTTCGAATATCGATTCCGGCGCTATGGGATAATTGTTCTGAGTCTCATCATTCTTACCGCGCTAAGCGGTCTGTGGTCCTCCGGTTATTTCAGTGAAGCGCACCGGGAAAGTGCCGCAGGTGAATTAAGCGTCGATTATCAGCGGTATGCCAGACTGATGAGTGAAACCGAAGTGAATATTCAGATTAAACCCGATGGAGGTAGTGAAAAAATTATCAGCTTCACCGCCCCGTTTTTATCGCGCTACCAGGTCGGTGATATCCGCCCGCAGCCGGATAAAATGTACAGTGCCGAGGGGAAATTATACCTCGTGTATCAGCAAGCGGCCAACCGCTCGCCGATGTCCGTGTGGTTATCCATTACCCCAAAAACAGCCGGCAATATTTCCCTGCAGGCGGCAGTGAACGATCGCGCGCCTGTCACCTGGAACCAGTTTGTCTATCCCTAGGAGTGGCTATGGAAATGGTCCTCAGAGCCGCAGCAATCTATTTTATCCTGTTGATTATTTTTAAGATTGCTGGCAGAAGAACGCTGATGCAGTTAACCAACTTTGATCTAATATTGCTGCTGATAATTAGCGAAGCCACCCAACAGGCGATGCTCAGCACAGACTATTCCGTCACCGGTTCGATGCTCACCATCGTCACTCTGGTGGGTGTTGATATTTTATTCGGCTATATTAAGAAACGCTTCTCGCAGGCGGAAAATTTCATTGATGGTAGCCCGGTTATTGTGGTGGAAAATGGTGCTGTCATCGACGAAAAGATAAAGCTCGTCAATATCTCTGTCGATGATATCCTGCTGGCAGCCAGGCAGCACCATGGGATTTATGAGCTCAAAGCGATCAAATTCGCTATCCTCGAGCGTAACGGCCAGATATCCATTATTCCTGAAAAGGAATAGTCTCAATTTTATTTATCGCGCTCCGGTTGTTTATCACCTGATTCGGGGGCGCGGGTGGCATCATCCTCTTCTTTTTCAACGCTAAGCATGTTTAATGTCACCATTTTTCCTCCTCGCGGGTTGACAGGGTTCTAACAGATTATAGAACGTCCTCGCCGATGCAGGCACGATCCAGCCAGCATCATCCGGATATGTCGTCTGATTCACACTGCGTATATTCCAGGATATTTCCCACCCCGTCATTGTCATTTGTGATGAATAATTAACCGATCTGTGCAGTTAATATTGCGCCAGCCAAAAAAAATGAGGTCTCTATGTCTGTGATGGTAATTACCGGGGGAACCGCGGGGGCGGGCAAAGCCACCGCGCTGCGTTTCGCCCGCGCAGGATACCACGTGGCGCTGATCGCCCGAGATGAGACGGGTCTGCAGGAAGCCCAGCAGGCCTGCGAACGATTTGGCATTAAAACGCTGGCCATTAGCGCCGACGTCGCCGATGCCGGGGCGCTGCAGCGCGCCGCCGCCGAGGTGGAAGCCACACTTGGCGCGATAGACGTTTGGATCAACAACGCCATGACCACCGTGCTAGCCCCCTTTCGTCAGATGAGCGAGGAGGAATTTCGCCGGGTGACGGAGGTGACCTATCTCGGCTATGTCAATGGCACCCGCGCGGCGCTGGAGGTGATGGCGCCCCGGGATCGGGGAGTGATTATTCAGGCCGGCTCGGCGCTGGCCTGGCGGTCGATTCCCCTGCAATCGGCCTACTGTGGAGCCAAGGCGGCGATCCGCGGCTTTACCGATGCCGTGCGTACCGAACTGATGCACGAGAAAAGCCACATCCAGTTGACCATGGTCCAGCTGCCGGGGATGAACACCGCCCAGTTTGGCTGGGCGCGGAATAAAATGGATCAGGCCATGCAGCCGGTGCCGCCGGTCTATCAGCCGGAAGTGGCCGCCGAAGCTATCTACAGCGTCATCCAGCGTCCGGTCAACGAACTGTGGGTCGGGAAAAGCACCATCCAGTCGATCCTCGGTCAGGTCTTCTTTCCTCGCCTGCTCGATCGGCTGATGGTGAAAAAGGCGTGGGAGGGACAGTTTACCGGCCAGCCGAAGCCGGCAGAGCATCAGGACGACCTGTTCACGCCGGTACGCGGCAATCACCCCGGACACGGCCCCTTTAACGATGGCGCACGGCGTAAAGCGGTGACCATTAGCGCCGATCTCCCGGGAAAAGTGGCTGCCGGCGTCGGGGTAGCGGTGGCGACGATGGCTCTGCGGGCGTTGTTCCGTCGTTCCGGGAAACGGCGTTAATCCAGGCTCCGGCTGAACCAGCGGTACCCATACCCGGAAAGCGCCAGCCGCGCATCTTTCCCGCCGTGTAGCCCATCCTGATAGAGCTTATCTTCCAGAATTGGGCTCCAGTAGCCCTCGGACAGCGGCGGGAGCAGGACCTCTACCGCCTGCTGGCTGCAGTTCGCCAGCATCAGCACTTCCCGCGATTTGCTGCGATAGCACAGGCCCAGTACCGCAGCAGGCTTCACCGCGAGGATGGCGAAAGGAATGGAGCCCGGCTCGGTATATTCCGCCCGCGCCAGCACCATATTGCGCACCCGGTTCAGCAGCGATCGGGGGTGGCGCAGCGCTGCTTCGACATTGATCCGCTGGTAACGCCACCGCCCGCTGGCTATCGGTTTTACCGGCAGATCGTCCCGCGCCGCCCGGGAAAAGCCGCCGTTGGGCGCCGCCGACCACTGCATCGGCGTTCTGACCGCGTAGCGCTCCGGTAAGCTCAGATCGTCTCCCATGCCAATCTCGTCGCCATAGCGCATCACCGGCACGCCGGGCAGCGCCAGCAGGATCGCATGGGCCAGCGCCATGCGCCGGGTATCGCCATCCAGCATCGGCGCCAGTCGCCGGCGTACGCCACGCTGGTAAACGGACATGGATTTATCAGGGGCAAAGGTGCGGATAACCTGGCGTTTATTGCGTTCGCCGATCCCCTCGAGATCCAGTTCATCATGGTTACGCAGCCAGTTGACGAAGCAGCACCCGTCCGGCGGGGTCACCATCGCCTGCAGGGCTTTTACCACCGGGGCGGCGCGCTGCTGCGCCAGACTGAGGTAGAGATATTTGTTAAGCCAGAAATTGAGCACCATCTGCAGCCGATCGCTGTGACCGAAGTAATGGCGGTAATCTTCTACCGCAACGTCCACTTCACCCAGCAGTATCGCCTCGGGATTGAGGCGCTGAACGACCTGCCGGAGATGGTTCAGCAGCGGGTAGCCGCGCGCCTCGTCGCCCTTCCCGGCCTGTTTCACCAGATGCGACGCGGCATCGAGGCGAAAACCTGACACGCCCGCCTGCAGCCAGAAGGTGATGATGTTTTCGATTTCAGCGATCACCGGCGGATGAGCAAGATTCAGATCCGGCTCATGACGATAAAACATGTGGCGATAGTATTGCCCGGCCTGTTCGTCCCAGCGCCAGACGCTCTCCTCGACGCCGGGAAACATGGGGGGATCGTCCTTCTCCGGCGGCCTGTCGGCCCAAAGATAGTATGGCCGCCACGGCGACCGGGGATCGCGTCGCGCCGCCTGAAACCACGGGTGCTGGGCGGAAGTGTGCTGGATAACCAGCTCAACAATCACCCGCAGCCCCAGCTCCCGGGCGCGGGCAATCAGCTCAATCACGTCGGCGATGGTGCCAAAGCGCGGATCGGGCTGCAGATGGTCGCTGATATCATAGCCATCATCCTGCAGAGGGGTGAGATAGAAAGGCGTCAGCCAGAGCACCGTCGCCCCGAGGCTGCGAATGTAATGTAGCTTTTGGCGAATACCGGCGAGATCGCCGTAGCCGTCACCGTTAGCGTCATAAAACAGTGAACTATCAACCTGATAAATGACCGCTCTGTGAAACCACTGTTCCCGTTGCATCACTATCACCTTGCTTATTCACCCTGACGGGTGGCCCGTCACTCGCCAGCAGATTCAGCGCGGTTTACGTCCGCCCCTCGCCGTCGGCCGGGGTTTGGCGACAGGCGATACGGTAGCGTGTTCCGCTGAAGGCGCCCGATTCGCCACCGCGTCCACCAGAGCCTGCTGTCTGGCGGTTAATTTCAGAGGAACCTGTTCCTCGACAGCATGGAGCGCGATCGTGTGGCGTTTAACCATAGTTTTTCTCCGGCGGCTTATTTTCCGGCCTCAACGCCAGGCAGATCGGCACGATGCAGAAATTGCCCGACGATCGTCGGCTGATGATGAAGCAGCCAGTCAGCCATGCCTCGCTCCTCCGCCAGCATCGCCTCCAGGGCGTGGATGGCATGGTGGTCGCCCACCCGTTTCGCCGCCGTCAATAAGGCGGTATAGCAGGCGACCTCGAATTGCGCAAAAACATAGGCCGTGATAATGACTTTAATAACCTCATCGCCGGGCAGCATCATCCCAATGGACTGGCCCAATGCGGCGACCCGGCTCATCGCATCCTGCAGCGCGGAGCGGGAAATATGATTACGGGCAATGATATCCTGCAGAGACGATAATTGCCGGCGGGTTTCATAGAGATGTTGTTCAAGACGCGTGCGCAGTGGCGGATAGTTCTCACTCCTTCTGATTGCGGCGATTAATATCACTTCGGCCTGTTTTTCCATCGCATGTGCATCGCGCAGCCAGTTATGGTAATTTTCAATATCCGTCATAAATACCTCTGATAACCAATCCTTTATTTGGATGTGGGATCTTCATTCTCTTCCGCCGCCTGATCCGCTCGCGCTGCACTATATCCGGATAAATGCCCAACGATATTCGCATAGATGCTAATGAGAATGACCCACAGGACGCTGTTTTTCCACCAGATTAACGATGGTATTGCCAGAATGACCCACATCACGGCGGCCACAAGATGGCAACGTTTAATCAATGCCGGTGTCAGTTTCATTTTTATTACCTGCTATCTTATAAATACTTAACCGTTAACCAGCATGTTGCCGATTCATTTACTCTTCGCGTATTGCCGATAAATAAATACGAGTATCCGACCAGATTTATTATTACCAGCCCATATAAACAGAAACCTGCGGACCGGCAGGCCCACAGGTTTTTGTTTCGGCGCCCTTTTTAAAGCGCCTCAGGCTTCAGTCATTAACTGTCACCGGCTTTACGACCACCGCCATGACTGTTCTTACCACCCTTTTTACCGGCTTCGGATGCACGTTCAGGATCATTTTTAAAGTTCCCGCCGCTGTGCTGTCCGCCTTTACGCCCGGCTTCGGATGCTTTTTCACGATCTTCTGCAAAGTTACCTGAACCGCCTCTATGCTCTGCCATAATTTCACCTTTTAGGTTTACTCGATCTCGGTTGGTAAATGGAAAATGACCCTGTTACAAATCATCGCCCTCAATATCTAACACTAGAGGAATGCTCGCAGGAGTCAAATTAACGCCAGGCTTTTATCCACGCCAAATGGCAAATAAAAAATAAATAACGAAGCGGCAGTAAAAATAAATACATTGTAACTCACTTATTCGCCTTAGGTTATCACCATTTTCTATCGTGAAACTTTTCCCCTCGACGCTTTTGTAAAAAAATGAAAATGATAGATGTTATTTATTTTTTTCTTCAGCCAGACATCACCGTCATAAAAATACTCACAATGAAGTAGTTCATCAACCATCCATAGGTGCAAAAAACTATTTTTTCACAATACACACCCCTTCGCCTTTAAAAAAGCATACCGTCATTTAGCCCGCCCGGTAAAATAGCCCCGAGCCGCAAATTAAGAATGGAATAATCCTAATTTAACACCACCAATAATAACGCAGCGACATACAACGAAATTCGCCAAGGATCAGCCGGTTAAAGTCAAATAAAGCCCCTATTTTGCCTGTTAAACAAGATAGATGATCCTCTGGCGCTGCCTGGCCTGGGGTGAAGCTGACCTATCCTTAGGTCTGGCCCGTTCTGTCTGAAGGAGATGACTATGCAAGATGAAAAACCGCCAATGAAAAAATTACCCACCTCCATGTTGCCAGAAGAGACGGCTCCCCGTCCGGAGTTCCCGGAGCAAGAACAAACCCCGCCGGGTCTGGATGCGGAGATGGAGCCGTCACCGGACCACGGGGAAACCAGCTACACCGGCACCGGGCGGCTGGCGGGTAAGAAAGCGTTAATTACCGGCGGCGACTCCGGCATTGGCCGCGCGGTGGCGATCGCCTTTGCCCGCGAAGGGGCCGATGTCGCCATAAGCTATCTGCCGGAGGAGCAAGAGGATGCCGATGAAGTCATCGCGCTGATCAAAGCCGAAGGTCGCACGGCAGTGGCCCTGCCGGGGGATATTCGCTCCGAGTCCTTCTGTCAGTCGCTGGTGGCCGACGCGGTGGAACAACTGGGAGGCCTGAGCATCCTGGTCAATAACGCCGGACGTCAGCAATACTGCGAGACGCTCGAGGAGCTCACCACCGAAGACTTTGACGCCACCTTTAAAACCAATGTCTACGCGCCGTTCTGGATCACTCGCGCGGCGCTGCCCCATCTTCAGGCCGGGAGCGCAATCATCAATACCACCTCGGTGCAGGCCTATAAACCCAGCCCGATCCTGCTCGATTATGCCCAGACCAAAGCCTGCCTGGCGATCTTTACCAAATCGCTGGCCAAGCAGGTGGCGAAACGAGGCATTCGCGTCAACGCCGTGGCGCCAGGCCCTTACTGGACGGTGCTGCAATCCAGCGGCGGCCAGCCGGACGAGAAAGTGAAACAGTTCGGCAAAGACACACCGATGGGCCGCCCGGGGCAGCCGGTCGAGATCGCCCCGCTGTACGTCACCCTGGCATCAGACGCCTGCTCCTATACCTCCGGTCAGGTGTGGTGTTCTGACGGCGGGGACGGCGTGGTCTAAATCCGTCGCCTCCGGGCCGATAAGCGGGCCGGCGTTATGCCGGTCCCTCCCCAACACGATCGCCGCGCAGCCCCTGTGTGGCGATTTTTCCTCTCCCGCAGCGTGTTTAGCCGGCTGCATGCTATGATATCCGCCCGCCGCTGTGCGCTGACCCTGAGGACAACTGATGAGTAATGAGATCCCCCTGAAATTTTATGACATCGTGGACGAGTACGAGACCGAAGCGGCCTCCCCGGTTAAAGAGACGGAACGCGATGCGCTGGCGCGCTATTTTCAACTGCTGATTGAGCGGCTGATGAATAACGAAGAGATCGATGAAGAGGCGCAGCAGGAGATGGCCCGCGAAGCGGCCATTGATGAACGCCGAATTGACGATATCGCCAACTTCCTTAATCAATGGGGCAACGAGTAAGTCTCATCGTCAGCTCACCGGCAGGGCCACCGCCCGCCGGTGTTGCCGCTGAACGCAACGCCCATGTTCAGGCCCCGGCGGCAATCTCCCCCAGACGTCGCTGCAGCGCATCCAGAAACAGCGGTAGCCCATCGGGCTGATAGTCGCGGGAAAGATAGATGCCATAGACGCTCAGCGCCTTCGGCGTCCAGTCAGGGAGCACCACCTCCAGCGCCCCGCTGGCCAACGCGCTCCGCGCCTCCAGTTCGGGGAGCATCGCAATGCCGCACCCGGCGACCGCCGCCTCCAGCAGCAGAGAAGAGATCCCCGCGCTCAGATTGCCGCTCACCGCCACCGACGCCTCCTGCCCCTGCGCATCGCTGAACTGCCAGCGCTGGCCGGCAAAGTGGCTGTATAACAGACAGTTATGCTGTTGCAGATCGTCAAGCGTCGCCAGCGGGCCATGCTGCTGGAGCCAGCGCGGTGCGGCACAGAGGAGCGAACGACACAGCCCGAGGCGGCGAGCGATCGCCCCGGGCTCGGGGTTGTCGGTAATGCGAATGGCCACGTCGATGCGCTCGCCGATCAGGCTGACCGGATGGTTATTGATATCCAGCTCCAGGCGCAACTGCGGATAGCGAGCGAGGAAGTCCGGCAGCAGCGGAGAGATCAGCTGCATTGCCGTGAAGTGCGCGCAGGCGACGCGCAGTGTGCCGCTGGGGTCGGCCCGCTGGCGCTCGCCGGCGATTTCATCGGCGATCCGCGTCAACCCGCGGGTCTTAAGCAACACTTTTTCCCCCGCCGGCGTCAGGGTCAGCCGGCGGGTGGAACGATGGATCAGCCGGGCGCCAGCCCAGTTCTCCATCTGCTCCAGATAGCGACTGACCATCGGACGCGACATCCCCAGCGCCCGCGCCGCGGCGCTGAGACTTCCCAGCTCGCAGATGCGCAGGTATACCTGAGCAGCAATCACCCTGTCCATCATGCCCCCTTCATCTGCACGATTTATGAAACTCAGCATCTCTTATTTCAGGAATTCTATCAAATAGCGAAATCCGTACAATGGAACGCATTCACCTGTTACTGAGAACACATCATGAAATTATCTGCTCTTGCTGTTGCCACCGCCCTGTTCAGCGGTTCGATCTTCGCGGCGCCTCTGACGCTGCAAACCTACAATCCGCAGGAAAAGGGCATCTTTGCCGTTAACTCCACTCTCGTTTCCGGCCCGCACGAAGCAGTGCTGTTTGACGCGCAGTTCAGCGTCAAAGACGGCGAAAAGCTGGTAGACATGATCAAGAAAAACGGCAAGCCGCTCACGCGGATTGTGATCACCTCTGGCGATCCGGATTTCTATTTTGGTCTTGAACCGCTGATGAAAGCCTTCCCGCAGGCGGAAGTGGTCGCCACGCCGGAGGTCGTCAAACATATTGAAGCCACCAAAGCGGCCAAACTGGCGTACTGGGGCCCGCAAATGAAAGATGGCGCGCCGACACAGGTGTACGTTCCGCAGGCGCTGAAGGCCAACAGCTTTACCATCGACGGTGAGAAAGTAACGATCATGCAGCCGCATGACTACGCGGCGTTCGTCTGGATCCGGGCGAACAAAACGATCCTCGGCGGCACAGGCGTGGCGTGGGGCATGCATCTCTGGACCGCCGACACCCAGACATCGGCCAGTCGCCAGCAATGGCGCCACACGCTGGACCAGATGATCGCCCTGCACCCGCAGCGGGTGATCCCTGGTCATTACCTCGGCACCCCGCCGGAGGGAGACAGCGCGGTGCGCTTCACAAAAACGTATCTCCAGCAGTTTGAGCAGGCGCTGAAGACGCATCAGGATTCGGCCGGGGTGATCAAGGCCATGGAGACGCAGTGGCCGGGCCTGGCGGAGACCAGCTCGCTGGAGTTAAGCGCCAAAGTTAACACCGGCGAGATGAAGTGGTGATCCCGGCGGCGCGTGAGGGAGACTGTTCTTAATCTGGCGCGCGAAGGTTGCTATTGCCCTGAAAATGGACCACCCTAGCTGAGGTCGCACAAAAAACGTGCGGCCGACTTTGGGTTACATTTCATCCGGTCACCACCGGGTTTGCCCTTGAAACCAGAACAGGATAAAGGAGTCAGAATGAAATCGAACCATCAGGCACGTCATCTTCTCGGTCTGAACTATAAGCTTTCCCAGCAGAAAAAAGTGGTGCTGGAAGGCGATGAAGAAACCACCCTCAACCACATCCATGCTACCGGCCGCAAACGCCGCGGTGGTTAATTTTCAGTCTGAGTGATGATAAACAACACCGTCCTGTTGCCAGGATGGTGTTTTTTTATGGCAATTGATTGCTTGTTTACCCGCTTGACGACCATCTGCTCTATACTCTGCCCGCTGCTTTCCACCCGCCCTCGCTTATCGCCGCGCCGGGACTGTGGTCATGATCAAGGAGTTAGTGCGATGCAATTTACTCATAAGAAAAACCGTTCCCTGTACATCCCTTACGCGGGTCCCGTTCTGCTTGAATTCCCCCTGCTCAACAAGGGCAGCGCCTTCAGTCTGGAAGAGCGCAGCAATTTCAACCTTCTTGGCCTGCTGCCGGAAGTGGTTGAAACCATCGAAGAGCAAGCGGAACGCGCCTGGATCCAGTATCAGGGATTCAAAACTGAAATCGACAAACACATCTACCTGCGTAACATCCAGGACACCAACGAAACCCTGTTTTATCGCCTGATCGGCAACCATCTCGAAGAGATGATGCCGGTTATCTATACCCCGACGGTGGGCGCCGCCTGCGAACGTTTCTCCGAGATTTACCGTCGCGCCCGCGGCGTCTTCATCTCTTACCAGAATCGCCATAACCTTGACGACATCCTGCAGAACGTCCCGAACCATAACGTGAAAGTGATTGTGGTCACCGATGGCGAGCGTATTCTCGGCCTCGGCGACCAGGGGATCGGCGGGATGGGGATCCCGATCGGCAAGCTGTCGCTGTACACCACCTGCGGCGGCATCAGCCCGGCTTATACCCTGCCCATCGTGCTGGACGTCGGAACAAACAACCAGCAGCTGCTCGACGATCCGCTGTATATGGGCTGGCGCCATCCGCGCATTACCGACGACGAGTATTATCAGTTCGTTGACGACGTGATCCAGGCGATTAAGGCCCGCTGGCCGGACGTTCTGCTGCAGTTTGAAGACTTTGCGCAGAAGAACGCCATGCCGCTGCTCAACCGCTATCGCAATGAAATCTGCTCGTTTAATGACGATATTCAGGGCACCGCGGCGGTCACCGTCGGGACGCTGATCGCCGCCAGCCGCGGCGCCGGTAGCCAGCTCAGCGAGCAGAAAATCGTCTTCCTCGGTGCGGGTTCCGCCGGCTGCGGTATCGCCGAGCAGATTATCGCCCAGATCGTCCGCGAAGGCGTTAGCGAAGAAGAGGCCCGCCAGCGCGTGTTCATGGTTGACCGCTTCGGCTTGTTAACCGACGGCATGCCTAACCTGCTGCCGTTCCAGAACAAGCTGGTGCAGAAGCGTGAGCATCTGCAGGGCTGGGATACCACTAACGATGTGCTGTCCCTGCTGGACGTGGTGCGTAACGTGAAGCCGAACATTCTGATCGGCGTCTCGGGTCAGCCGGGGCTGTTCACGGAAGAGATTATCCGCGAGATGCACAAGCACTGCCCGCGGCCAATCGTGATGCCGCTCTCTAACCCGACCTCACGGGTGGAAGCGACGCCGCAGAATATCCTGAGCTGGACCGACGGCGAGGCGCTGGTCGCCACCGGCAGCCCGTTTGCCCCGGTCACCCTGAAAGGCAAGCAGTACGCCATCGCGCAATGCAATAACTCCTATATCTTCCCGGGGATTGGTCTGGGGGTGATTGCTTCCGGCGCGTCGCGGGTCACCGACGAGATGCTGATGGCCGCCAGTGAAACCCTGGCGAAACACTCGCCGCTGGTGAACAACGGCGAAGGTCCGGTGCTGCCGGAGCTGAAGGATATCCAGACCGTCTCACGGGCAATTGCCTTCGCGGTCGGCAAGGTGGCGCAGGAGCAAGGCGTGGCGGTGAAAACCTCCGCTGAAGCGCTGCTGCAGGCCATTAGCGATAATTTCTGGCTGCCGGAATATCGCAATTATCGCCGCACCTCGATTTAATCACGCTCACCGGGCCGATATATCGGTCCGGTTATTAATAACGCCAAAATAATATCTCCCGCCACAGAAACGCCTTTTTCGCCCATATTCATTCATCGTAAAAATATAAAACGGATAGCATTTTCCGTATGTCCTCTACTGTGCAAAATAGTCTCCTCTCAACTCTTCACAACGGAATGTGAAATGCAAAAATTAACCCCTGGCGCGAATAAAGCGAATGCGATTCTGATCCGTATTGTCTTGTTTCTTATCGGCGGTATCGCCATCATCACCGGAATGTGCCTCTTCAGCGGTGATATGTGGATGCTCACCCCGCGGGCGGAACAGTATCAGCCCGCCACCGGCGATCTGGTGGATGTCGTTATCTATGAACCGAGTAAATTTTTCTTCGCCCTGCTCTACGTGTTTATTATTACCCTGGTCTGGCTGTTGGCGGTACGTAAAATCCCCTGGCGGCCGATACAGCATCCTATATTACCGCTGATGGTACTGATTGCCGCCGGGATAGTTATTTTCCTCCATCCGGAGGTTACCCCCGGACGAGATGCCAGTATTCAGTACGGTAAACACAACGTTTATTACAGTGCCATTTTCTGGAGCAAAACGAATTCAGATCGACATGTCATTCAACCCTCTAAATATGAAATTTTTGTTGAAGCGAAAGATCCCCGCTGGCTTATCGACAGAAACAATCTTGGCCGCGCCTGGCGCTGTGAAGTCAAGCGGCATACCCAGTTTTACACCCTGTCATTCAATGAGGGCTGGTTTCCGGACGGCGATCCGCAGGTCATGGCCCGCCAGTGTACTCAGGTAAGCGATCTGAATGCGCTCAGTGAAACGGCAATCATGATTGCCCGCCCGATCGCCACCATCCCTGTGGAGGCACCGTAAATGAGCCAGCAAAAAAATGGTTCTGCAACCATGTTCTGGCAAACACATAAGCCCTCAGCGCCAACCCGGCATCGTAGACAAAGACGGCGCAGGTGAAAGCTGGCGGGGCCCCCTGCCAGTTTTGTCACTGGCGTCGCTAGCCTTTCCCCACTACACTGCCAGCACCCACCCACTGACTGAATAAAAAAGGAGGCCCCCCATGCTGTATTGTGAAATGTTTATTGTTTCACATGCCTTAGGCAATTGCGCCAGCTCAAGCGTTATCGGTATCGTGCTGCGATAACTATGGCTTGAGCGAAGACACTTCACGCAATCCCTTCTCTCCGGCTTACCGGGTTATCGTCAGCGAGTTTTGACGAGGCATTTGCATGCCTGTAACTCTTGAGTAAGTTGACTATGAGTACATTACTAACTGCCCATGCGCTCCACGTGGAGACTGCCTTTGGGCCGCTGTTTAACACCCTCTCCTTCACCCTGAAGAAAGGCGACCGTATCGGTCTCATCGGCCATAACGGTTGCGGCAAAAGCACCCTGTTGCAGGTGCTGGACGGCACCCTCGCGCCCACCTCGGGCAGCGTCTCACTCGCCGGTCAGTGTCTGATGGCCCGCGTTGAACAGCATCTGCCGGAGGCGCTGCGTTCGCAGTCGCTGTTGCAGGCCGTGCTGGCCCCGTTACCCGCCGATGTACGGAAAGCGCAGCGCTGGCTGGCCGAACGCCTGCTGGCGCAGATGGGCTTTACCCCGGCGGTGATGGAGCAGCAAACCACTACCCTGAGCGGTGGCCAGCACACGCGCCTGCTGCTGGCCCGAGCGCTGATCCGCCAGCCTGACCTGCTGCTGTTGGATGAGCCCGGCAACCATCTCGATCTGCCGACCCTGCTGTGGCTGGAAAGCTTCCTGCAAACCTGGCAGGGGAGCTTCGTGCTGGTGTCACACGACAACACCTTACTGGATGCTGTAACTAATGCCAGCTGGATCCTCCGCGACCAGACGCTGCACAGCTTCGCCTTGCCCTGCAGCGCTGCCCGTCAGGCACTGCAGGAGCAGGATGAAAGTGCCGCGCTGCGCCATAAGGCCGAGCAAAAGGAGATCGACCGGGTCAGCGCCAGCGCCCGGCGGTTGGCCACCTGGGGTCGCGTCTATGACAACGAAGACCTCGCCCGCAAAGCCAAACAGATGGAGAAGCAGGTCGCCCGCCTGAAAGACGAGCAAACCGAGCTCAGCGTCGGCCCGCCGTGGCGTCTGTCATTGCAGGGGGACGCCCTGCCGGCTGACCGCCTGCTGGAGATGGACACCCTGCCCGTCGCGCCCGCGCCGGGCCTGCCATCCCTCTTCACCATCGGCGTGGCGCGCCTGCGCAGTGGCGATCGCGTGGCCATCATGGGACGCAACGGCGGCGGTAAATCGTCCCTGCTGCGCCTGCTGTGGCAGCAGATGAACGACGCATCGCCACTCCCGGGGCTGCGCCTGCATCCCCGGCTGCACCCCGGCTACTATGACCAGACGCTGGAGCAGTTACCGGACGATGCCAGCCTGCTCGACGCGCTGACGCCGTTCGCCCCGTCGGCCGACACCCGTAAACGGGCGCTGATCGCCGCCGGGTTTGGCTGGGCGAGACATAGCCAGAAGGTCAGCACCCTCAGCGGCGGCGAGCGGTCGCGGCTACTGTTTGTTGGCCTCTCGCTGGCGCGCTACAGTCTGCTGCTGCTGGATGAACCCACCAACCATCTTGATATGGAGGGTAAAGCGGCGCTGGCGCAGACGCTGCGCGATTACCCCGGCGGCGTGCTGCTGGTCAGTCATGACCGCCAGCTGATTAGTGAAAGCTGTAACCGCTTCTGGCTGATCGACAACGCCGGGTTAACGGAATGGCACAGCCTGGAGGAGGTCTATGCCCGTCTGCAGGCCGTGGCGCCCGCCCCAGACAGTCGACTCGCTTTACAAAGTACGCCCGCCGGGGCTGACGATGATGAGGAGGCGCTGCTGGCGCGGCTGATTGACCTGGAGCAATGGCTGGCTGACGATATGGCCCGCAAGCCAAAACATCAAAAGCCGTCACTGCAGGCACAGTGGCAAGAGGAGATTGCCCGCCTGCTTAACCAGCTGACGTAATCTCCATGTCCCCCCACCGGCTAGGGCGCAACACCCTTAGCCGGTGTTTCCGGACCGGGTAAATTGCTGCTCGGTCATTACCTTTCCCCACTGCTCTCCCTGCCATTCGCGGGTTAACGTGAAGCCAAAGGATTCATACAGTTTGCGGGCCGCGTCCAGCCCTTTAAAGGTCCACAGCTGCACCGCGCTAAACTGGCGACTATCGCAGAAAGTCATCGCCTCGCTGAGCAGACGCCTGCCGATGCCGCTTCCCCGGCAGCTGTCGTCGAGAATAAACCAGCGCAGATGCGCCTCCTGCTGGCCGAGGTCCTCGCCATCGATAGCCAGCGAACCGACGATTTTCCCTTCGCGGATCGCCAGCCAGATCTGGTTGGCCGGGGAGGAAAGCCGGGTGGCAAATTCCGCTACGCCGCTGGCGACCTTGCCTTCAAAAAAAGCGCCAAAGCCATGATGACGGGCGTAATATTCCCCGTGCATCTGGGCTATCCGGCCGATCATCCCCGGCTGGTAGCCGGTCATCAGCGAAATTTGCGGAGCCGTATCCGCGAGCGCGCTATCCCGACACTGCGCCAGCGCCCGGGCATAGGCCGCCAGTCCAGTGGCGACAGTGTGCTGCTGCGTCTCATCCAGATGGTCTAACGCCTCCACCACCTGACGGGTACCCCAGGCGTTAATTTTCGCCACCGTATCGTGCCCCTTTGCCGTCAGGGCGAGTGATTTCGCGCGCGCATCCTCCGCGCAAGGACGCTCCTCCAGCTCACCGGCCGCCAGCAGACGAGAGACCATCCGGCTGACGCTTGATTTTTCCAGTCCCAGCAACGTGACCAGCTGCGCGGCCGTCATCTCCCCCCTCATCGATACCTCAAGCAGGGTGTGCACCGCCGAAGGTGAATAATGGGTGGCGGCCAGCGTGGTGCTCATAAAGCCCAGCTCGCGCACCATTAACCGCGAGGCGGTACGAATCTGTTGGATTAAGGGGGTATCAGGCATGGCGGCGGGTCCAGAAAATGAAATGGTTGTACAATACAACCATCAACTTCATCCTGCGTCAAGATGCAATAGGGTGGGATAAGCGTTGCCGTGTGACCTGTGATTTCGCCGGCATAGGGATCATGAAAGCGAATGCCGCGGGCGCCGGACAGCGCCCGCGATGAATATTATTGCGGGTTCTTCGCTTTCCAGGCTTCCCAGGCCGATTTGATCTCCTGCTTCGCAGCGGCGGCATCGTTAAAACCGGCCAGCTCAACCTTTTTACGCCCCTCTGGCAGTTCTTTATAGACCCGGAAGAAGGCCTCCAGCCGCTGCTGCTCGATTTTTGGCAGATCGGTGATGGTCATGATGTCGTCATAGGTTGGGTCAATTTTACTGGCCGGCACGGCGATGATTTTGTCGTCTTTCTCACCGCCGTCTATCATCTTAAGGACACCGATCGGCCGCAGCTTAATCAGTGTACCCGGCGTCATCGGCGCGCGAGTGTAAAACACCACGTCCAGCGGGTCGCCATCTCCGGCCAGCGACTGGGTCAGCGAGCCGTAGTTCGCCGGGTAAGCCACCGGCATCGACTGAAAGCGGTCGGCGATGATAAACCCCGTTTTGGCGTCGGTTTCATACTTAATGATGCCCCCTGCCGGGATCTCGGTGACGGCGTAAAATTCTTCCGGGTTGTTTTCCGGCTGGGGGAATTCCAGTACGTTCTGCGCCTGCGCGGCGGCGGACAGAAACAGACCGGCAGTGAGGATGGTTTTTACCAGATGCATTGTTGTATCACTCTGTTGTTATAAGAAATTGATGCGCAAAACGATAGAGTTGGGTGATGAAGAAAACATGACCATTCAGTGACGCTATTATTACCTACCAAAATTAGAGGTATTGCCTGAATTTTGTGCTACCGCTGTAGCAAAAAACCACATCCTGTACTAAAGCGCCTTGTATTTTTCTCCATCGCGTCTAATCCTTATTGGGTACTATTGCATTAATAAAATTAAACAATCCCCTCACAAGGAGACAGGCATGAAGGCTGCTGTTGTTACCCACGACCATCAGGTTAACGTCACGGAAAAAACGCTGCGCCCGCTGGAATACGGTGAAGCGTTGTTGAAAATGGAATGCTGCGGCGTGTGTCATACGGACCTGCACGTGAAAAACGGCGATTTTGGCGATAAAACCGGCGTCATTCTCGGCCATGAAGGGATCGGGGTGGTGCAAAAAGTCGGACCGGGCGTGACCTCCCTGAAGCCAGGCGATCGCGCCAGCGTGGCGTGGTTCTTCGAAGGCTGCGGCCACTGCGATTACTGTAACAGCGGCAATGAGACGCTGTGCCGCTCGGTGAAAAACGCCGGCTATACCGTCGACGGCGGCATGGCGGAAGAGTGCATCGTCACCGCCAACTACGCGGTAAAAGTCCCGGACGGCCTCGACTCCGCCGCCGCCAGCAGTATCACCTGCGCGGGCGTCACTACCTACAAAGCAGTCAAGGTCTCCCACATCAAACCGGGTCAGTGGATCGCTATCTACGGTCTCGGCGGGCTGGGTAACCTGGCGCTGCAGTATGCGAAGAATGTCTTTAACGCCAAAGTGATCGCTATCGACGTCAACGACGGGCAGCTGGAGCTGGCGGCCTCGATGGGCGCCGATCTGACCATCAACTCCCGTAATGAAGATGCGGCGAAAGTGATTCAGGAAAAAACCGGCGGCGCGCATGCTGCCGTAGTGACCGCGGTGGCCAAAGCGGCCTTTAACTCGGCGGTGGATGCCGTTCGTGCCGGTGGCCGCGTGGTCGCGGTGGGCCTGCCGCCGGAGGCGATGAGCCTCGATATTCCACGTCTGGTGCTCGACGGCATCGAGGTGGTCGGTTCGCTGGTCGGTACTCGTCAGGACCTGGTGGAAGCCTTCCAGTTTGCCGCCGAAGGTAAAGTGGTGCCGAAAGTTACCCTGCGCCCGCTGGAAGATATCAACGCCATCTTTAAAGAGATGGAGCAGGGTCAGATCCGCGGCCGTATGGTTATCGATCTGCGCAGCTAATCACCAACGCCTCTCCCGCCCGGGAGAGGCGCTTGCCCCACGCTTCCCACTCGCGAAGTAAATCCAATTTCCGCAAATGCTTAGCGCAATTCCTTGGTTCCTTTGTTTTTAGCCGCGCCCGATGATGGCAACACAATAGATAACAAAGGAATTCACCATGCATCGTCATTTTCGCCTGCCCGCGCTGGCCGCCCTGTTTCTCTCCGGCGCCTTTTCCGTCTGGGCCGCCGACACGCCGGTTAAAGGCGGCACCTTAATTTATCTGGAGCAGCAACCGCACACCAATCTCTATCCGCCCGCCGGCGGCTTTTATCCGAATGGCGGTATTCTCAATCAGATAACCGACAAGCTCACCTGGCAGAACCCGAAAACGCTGGAGATTGAGCCGTGGATTGCCGAGAGCTGGACCAGCAATGCCGATAAAACCGAGTACACTTTCCACCTGCGCAAAGGGGTCACCTTCTCGGACAGCACGCCGCTTGACGCCGCCGCCGTGGCTAAAAACTTCGACACCTATGGTCTGGGAGATAAAGCCCATCGCCTGCCCGTCTCGGAGGTCATCAATAACTACCAGCGCAGCGAAGTGATCGACCCGCTGACGGTGAAATTTTACTTCAACAAACCGTCGCCGGGCTTCCTGCAGGGAACCGCCACCATCGGCTCCGGTCTGGTATCACTCAGCACCCTGCAGCGCAATTTTGAAGAGCTGGGCGATGCCCGGCATATTATCGGCTCCGGGCCCTTTGTGGTGCAGGATGAAAAGCCAGGCCGCGAGCTGACGCTGGTGGCGCGCAAGGACTATCAGTGGGGGCCGAAAAACAGTGCCCAGCAGGGGCCCGCTAACCTCGACGGCATCACCTATATTGTGACCCCGGAAGACAGCGTGCGCATCGGCGCGCTGCTGGCGGGTCAGGCGGGCTTTATTCGCCAGGTGCAGGCCTACGATGAAAAGCAGGCGACCGATCAGGGATTTAAGGTCTACGCCGCCCCTACCCGCGGGGTCAACGACAGCCTGAGCTTCCGCCCGGATAACCCACTGGTCGCCGACCTGCGGGTGCGCCAGGCCCTGCTCCATGCCACCAACGCCAAACAGGTGGTGGAGACGCTATTCTCCGCTAACTACCCGCAAGCGACCTCCGTACTGGCCAGCTCCGCCGCCGGCTATGTCAATCTGAGCGATAAACTGACCTTCGACCAGGCCAAAGCCCGACAGTTGCTGGACGACGCCGGCTGGAAGCCCGACGCCGACGGTATTCGCAGTAAAGACGGCCAGCGGCTGGCGCTGACGGTCTATGAGTCGCTCCCGCAGCCGCAGAATAAGGAAGTGCTGCAGCTGATCGCCCAGCAGTGGCGCCAGGTAGGTGTGGCGTTGACCGTCAAAGCCGGGGATGCCGGTAGCCGTACGCTGGACAATCTTGACCCGCAGAAAACCCCGCTCACCGTCTCAGAAGTGGGCCGCGCCGACCCGGATGTGGTGAAAAGTATGTTCTTCCCCAACAACCGCGATGCGCTGCTGCAGAAAGGCGGCTCCAGCGATAAAGTGCAGCACTTCCGCGATGATAAGCTGAATGACCTGCTGACCGGCATCTCCGCGGCGGTAGAGCCGCAGCAGCGCTTGCAGTTAACCGGTGACGCCCAGCGCTATCTGATCGATAACGCCTATGTGATCCCCATTTTCGAAGAGCCGCAGGTATTCGCCGGCGCGCCGTGGGTCAAAGGCGTCAGCTTCGAGGCCGTCGGTCGTCCGTCGTTCTACGGCGCGTGGCTGGACAAGCACTAAGAGGCCGGGTATGAGCGCTTATCTTCTGCGACGGTTCGGCCAGGGGCTGCTGGTCCTGTGGGCGGCATTTACCCTCACTTTTTTCCTGCTGCAGGTGCTGCCGGGAGATGCGGTGCTGATCAAGTTTCAGAATCCGGATCTTGGCCTGAGCCCGGCGCAAATCGCCGACATGCGACTGGCCTACGGCGCCGATAGCCCGCTGTGGCGCCAGTACCTGCACACACTGCTGGCGATGCTGCACGGCGACTTCGGCTATTCTCTGCAGGCGGGGCTAGCGGTCAGTAGTCTGATTGCCAGCAACCTGCCGGATACCTTAAGCCTCGCGCTGCCGGCCTTTCTGCTGGCCGTGGCGCTGGCGTTCGCCCTCGCCTTCGCCTCGCGTCTGCCGGGGCTGCGCTGGCTGAGTAACCTCCTGCAGTCGCTGCCGGTGCTGTTTATCTCTCTGCCGACTTTTTGGCTGGGTATCGCCCTGATCCAGCTCTTCTCGTTTCAGCTGCGCTGGATCCCGGTGATCAACCCCGGCCCACTGGAAGGGCTGATTTTACCGGTTATCGCCGTCGCGCTGCCCATTTCGGCCCCGCTGGCGCAGATCCTGATGCGCAGCATGGATCAGGTGGCGGTTCAGCCCTTCGTCGCGGTCGCCCGCGCCAAGGGAATGAGCGAGACCGGCGTCCTCTGGCACCATGTGATGAGTAATGCCCTGCTGCCGGCGCTGAATATTGCCGGGCTGCTGCTGGGTGAGCTGATTGCCGGGGCGCTGATCACTGAGACCGTCTTCGGCCGCAGCGGCCTCGGCCAACTGACCCAGCAGGCGGTCAATAACCAGGATATCGCCGTGCTGCAGGCAGTGGTGATGATCTCCGCCCTCGGTTTCGTCCTGATAAACCTGCTTGTCGACCTGGTCATGCCGCGACTGGATCCCCGACTCCATTTACAGACCGGAGGTGCGAAATGAGCCTGGTCGATTATGCCATCGCGGTTCGCCGCCGCCCGGAATGGCGCAGGGTGCGTCTGCAGCCTGGCCTGTGGCTGGCGTGGGCGGTGATGATCACTGCGCTGTTAATGGCCCTCGCCCCGCAGTGGTTTACCTCCGCTAACCCGCTGGAAGGGATCCCCGGCGCTCAGCGCCTGGCGCCGCAAGCGCACTACTGGCTGGGTACCGACCAGCTGGGGCGCGACCTGTGGACGCGGGTGGTTTACGGCGCGGTACATTCCCTGTCGGCGGCGCTGATCGCCGTCGCCATCGGCCTGGTGGTAGGTACCGCCCTTGGTACGCTCGCCGGGGCGCTGACCGGACGTGTTGAATCCACGATCATGCGCCTGGTCGATGTCCTGCTGGCCATCCCCTCCCTGCTGCTGCAGCTCACGGTAATTATTCTGCTTGGTTTCGGCACGGTGAATGCGGCGGTGGCGGTTGGTGTGGCGGCTATCGCCAGCTTCGCGCGCCTGGCGCGGGCGGAGGTCGTGCGCGTGCGCCACAGCGATTACGTCGAGGCGGCCCGGGGCAGCGGCGGCACCTTTTTCGCCGTCTTCTGGCGCCATATTCTGCCCAACTCGCTCACTGCGGTGCTTGCTTTCGCGACGCTGCAGTTCGGACAGGCGATGTTGGCCCTGGCCACCCTCAGCTTCCTCGGCTACGGCACCCCGCCGCCGGTCCCGGAGTGGGGATTATTGATCGCCGAAGGTCGCAACTACCTGTCGACCGCCTGGTGGCTGACCACCTTCCCCGGCCTCGCCGTGGTCGCCGTGGTCCTTGCCGCCAATCGTCTTAGCCGCCAGTGGAGTGGAGTACGCCCATGAACGTTCTGTCCGTTGAAGATCTGCGCATCAGCTACCGCTCGCGGGGCGAATGGCGCGAGGTGGTGCACAACGTGAGTTTTTCCATCCAGCGTGGCGAAATGCTGGCCTTCGTCGGAGAATCCGGCTCGGGGAAAACCACCACCGCGCAGGCCATTATCGGCCTGCTGGCGGATAATGCCCGCCGGGATGCCGGGCGGATTGTCCTCAATGGCGAAGTGATTAGCGACTGGTCGGCAAAACGCCTTAACCGCCTGCGCGGAGTGAGCATCAGCCTGGTCCCGCAGGATCCCGGTAATTCGCTCAATCCGGTAAAAACCATTGGCCAGCAGGTGGAAGAGATCCTGCGCCTGCATCAGTCCCTCTCCGCCGCTGAGCGCCGACAGCAGGTCCTTAACCTGCTCACTAAAGTCGGTCTCAGCCACCCGGAACAGCGTTTTGACCAGTATCCGCATCAGCTGTCTGGCGGGATGAAACAGCGGGTGCTGATCGCCATCGCCATTGCCCTGCAGCCGGATCTGATTATTGCCGACGAGCCCACCAGCGCTCTCGACGTCACGGTGCAGAAGCGCATTCTCGACCTGCTCGATATCCTGCGTCGCGAGTCGGGTACCGCCGTGCTGTTTGTCACCCACGATCTGGCGCTGGCCGCAGAACGCGCCGACCGGATCATGGTGTTTCGTCAGGGAGAGATTCAGGAACAGGGCGCCACCGAGACGATTGTCCAGCGTCCGCAACACCCCTACACCCGCCAGCTGCTCCACGACCTGCAGGATGCGCCGTTGGGGCTGACGGCGGCTCGTCACCGACTGCTGGCCACGCCGGCCATTCGCGTGGAGGGGATCAGCAAACGTTTCTCGCTGGGCAAACAGGCGCTGCAGGCGCTCGACAGCGTCAGTTTTGAGGTCAGACGCGGCACCACCCATGCGCTTGTGGGCGAATCCGGCTCCGGGAAAACTACCCTGGCGCGGATCCTGCTGGGCTTTGAGCGCGCCGATGCCGGACAGGTGACCATCGACGGTATCGACGCCGGGCATCTCAGCCGCGAGGCGCAGCGTCAGCTGCGGCGGAAAATCCAGTTTGTCTACCAGAACCCCTTCGCCTCGCTCGACCCGCGCCAGACGCTGTTTGCGATTATCGAAGAGCCATTAAAGAACTTTGAGCGCCTCAGCGCGTCGGCGCGTCGCCTGCGCGTGGAGACCGTCGCCGCGCGGGTGGCGCTGGCCCCGGAGCTGCTGTCGCGTACGCCGCGGGAGCTCTCCGGCGGCCAGCGGCAGCGGGTGGCGATTGCCCGGGCGCTGATCCTCGAGCCGGCGATACTGGTCCTTGACGAAGCGACCTCGGCGCTCGACGTCACCGTTCAGGCGCAGATCCTCGCCCTGCTGCAGCAGTTACAGCAGCAGCTGGGTCTGAGCTACCTGTTCATTACCCACGATCTGGCGACGGTCAGGCGGATTGCCGACAGCGTCACGGTACTGCGCGCCGGCCAGGTGGTGGAGCATGGCGACGTTGACCGCCTGTTCGCCACTCCGCAGCAGGCCTACACTCGCGAACTGATCGCCGCCATTCCCCAGGTTTCACCCCGCTTAGCACAGGCCCACACGGAGAACGCATAATGCCTAAACGCCTCGGCTTTTTTACCCGTCTGCTCGATCAGGGCTCCGCGCAAACGCGCTACCGGCTGGCGGCCGAACAGATCCGCCACGCGGAGCGTTTGGGCTTCGACAGCGCATGGATTGCCCAGCACCATTTTCATGAACAGGAAGGCGGCCTGCCATCGCCGCTGGTGTTTCTCGCCCACGTGGCGGCACAGACCGACCGGATCCGTCTCGGCACGGCGATTATCACTCTGCCGATGGAAAATCCGCTGCGCGTCGCCGAAGACGCGGCGGTACTGGATTTACTCACCGACGGGCGTCTGGAGGTGGGATTTGGTTCCGGCGGCACGCCAACGTCGTTTCTGCCCTTCGGCCTGACCAGCGAGCGGCGCGGGGCGGTGTTTGCCGACCATCTGCACCTGATCCATAGCGCCTGGCGCGGCGACACGCTGAGCCACCCGGACAACCGTCTCTATCCGCCCGCACCGCAGTTGGCGCAGCGTATCTGGATCGCCACCTTCTCGGCGGAGGGCGCCATCCGCGCCGGTCAGGCGGGACACGGGCTGATGCTGTCGCGCACCCAGCCACGGCCACCCGGCGAGCCACGTCTGCCGCTGGACGCCATTCAGAACCCGATCATCGACGCCTACCTGGCGGCGCTGCCGGACGGCGTTGCACCGCGGATCCTCGCCTCGCGCACCGCCTTCGTCGCCGACAGTCACGCCTACGCCCTGCAGGTCGCCGAGCCCGGTCTGCGCAAGCAGGCGACACAGCACCGGGCGGCGGGTCATACAATAGAAGGTGACAGTGTCACCGACTATCTGCAACAACTGGATGCCCACGTCGGCGATCCTGAGCATGTTATTGCCTCCCTGGCGCAGGACAGCGTGCTGGCCCGCGCCACCGATATTTCGTTTCAGGTGCACTCGGTCGAGCCTTCGCACCGGGATACGCTGCGTTCCATTGAGCTGATCGCTCAGCATATTGCCCCCCACATCAGATAAGGAGTCACCATGACGCTGAGTCAGGATATTCTGGCCGAACTGGCGGAGATTGCCGCCGGTTCCCCGCTCGACCAGGCGCGCGCCGTACGCGATGCCGCCACCCGTCACGCCCAGGGAAGTTATGAAGTGCTGTTCCGCCAGCAGGACGCTGACTTTCCTCTTGATGAACGCTTCGCGGTGGCCGCGAAGGTGGCGAAACTGCACCAGGCGGACGCGCTGGCGGCGCACTATGCCGGTTTCGGGCTCGCCGATCCAACCACCGATCGTTTGGTCCCGGCGCTGGCCTTTGCCCGCCTGCTCACCTTCACCCCCGTCGAAGCTACCCCCGGCGCGCTGCACACCTTAACCGGCGCGGGCTGGAGCCTGCGGGGCATCGTCACTCTGGCGCAACTGGTGGCCTTTGTCAGCTTCCAGAGCCGACTGCTGCTGGGCCTGCGGGCGCTGAACCATAAGCCCATTGTCAGCGCCGATACGCCGCTGGTCGCCGGATACTGGCATACCACACCGCACACCCAGAGCGGCAAAGCGGCCCCGGTTCGCTTCACCCGCGACGAGCTGCACTGGGAACCCTGGCTGGCCGATAAACCGCTGGCGGAATTCAGCGCTGAAGAACAGGCGATTCTGGCCAAATATGGCCATAGCGACTCCCCCTACTTTCGCCTGCTGGCGCGCAACCAGCCGGTGCTGGAGCAGCGGACGCTGACCGATAAAGGCATTTTCTATACCCCCGGAGGATTGCCGCGCGCAGAACGCGAACTGGCGGCCACGGTGACCAGCAAAATCAACGGCTGTATCTACTGCGCCTCGGTGCATGCCCGCAAAGCGGCGCAGCTGGCGAAGGACGAGACCGCTGTCGACACGCTGCTGGCGGTGACGCCGGGGGAAAATTTGAGTGACGGCCAGTCGCCGCGCTGGCAGGCGGAAATCGACGCCGCCGCTGCGCTGTCGGTGACGCCGCCCGGGCTGAATGCCCGCCATCTGGCGGCGCTTGATGAGCAGGGTTTAGATACCCTGGCCCAGCTGGATCTGCTGCAGTCGGCGGCCTTTTTCGCCTGGGCCAACCGGCTGATGCTGACCCTTGGCGAACCCTGGCGTGAGTAAGCGTCGTTAGCAAGCTTGTCGGCGCTGATGGCAGCCATAGATGAGCAAGGCGCTCATCGCCAGAAACGACAGCGTGGCGGCAGGAAGCGCCACGCTGTTCCAGCCAAAGCCCTGGGCAATCATCATCCCGCCGCAGAAGGCGCCGATGGCGCTGCCGAGGTTGAAGGCAATCTGCCCTCCTGCCGCCCCCAGCATCTCGCCGCCTTTGGCGTTCTGCAGCAGCAGGATCTGCAGCGGCGCCGACAGGGCGAATAGTCCCGCGCAGCAGATAAACGCCAGGGTCAGCGAAGCGACTTTATGCTCACCGAAGGCAAAGATCAGCAGCAGCGTCACGGCAATGACCCCGTCGGTCATGGCCGCAATACGCAGCGGGCTGAAGCGTCCGGAAATTTTGCCGCTGAACAGATTACCGACCACCATTCCCAGCCCCGCCAGCATCATAATCAGCATCATCCTGCTTTCGGCAAAGCCGGAGACATTGAGCATGAAGGGCTTAATATAGCTGAACCAGGCAAACACACCCGCATTGCCAAACATGGTGGCGGCAAAAATCAGCCACGGCGCCGGGGAGGCCAGAAAACGGAACTGCTCGCGCAGCCGGGTGCTGGTGCGATCATAGAGGGTGGGCACCCAGCAGAAAATAGTCATCAACACGGCGACGTTAAACACGGCGATAAGGGCAAAGGTATAGCGCCAGCTGAAGTGATGCCCAAGCCAGGTGCCGCCGGGGACCCCCACCAGGTTAGCCACCGTCATCCCGCCGATCATCCCCGCCACCGCGGCGGTCACCTTCCCCGGCGGCGCGATTTTCGACAGGATAATCGCGCCGACGCCAAAGAACGCCCCGTGAGGAAAACCGGAAACCAGGCGGCCAAGCGCCAGCATGGCGTAGCTACTGGAGAGGGTAAACAGGGTATTGCCGAGAATACACAGGGCAGCGAGAAACAGCATCACCGATTTCAACGAAAACCGGCTGGAGAGCAGCGCCATGATCGGCGCGCCGATCACCACACCGAAGGCATACCAGGCAATCATATTGCCGGCGGCGGGGATCGAAATCCCGACATCGTGCGCCATATCCGGCAGCACGCCCATAATGCCAAATTCCGCCATGCCGAGTCCGAAGGTGCCCAGCGCCAGTGAAAAAATCGTTTTTTTCATACATCTTATAGGGGTATTGAGAGACGGCCGGCATTATTGACCATCCCGCCCCGACACACCAGCTAAAAACGCCCGACGGCAGTTTCCTCCATACAACGGCCTGATTCGTTCATGCTCGCCGCCGCGCGGCCGGCCATCATCGAGCCGGCGACGGCGTGGCTTAGCAATGACCCTCCCCTATTAAAATCAGTGGGCTCAAAGCGATAAACGCCCAATTGATCTCAACTTAACTTGAGGTTGTAAAGTCTTCCCATCATTCACCTCTGGAGAATCATCGATGCAAACTGTTGATGTCGGTTTTACCCATGTCGCCTTTACCGTCCGCTGTCTGGCCAGCAGCATTGATTTTTATACCCGCTATACCGCGATGACCGTCATTCACCAGCGCGAGCCCGGCTTGCCCTCAGCGCGTAAGGTGGCGTGGCTCAGCGATCGCACCCGGCCCTTCGCTCTGGTGCTGGTGCAGAGTGACGATCCGGCCGACACACCGCTGGGCCCGTTCGGCCATCTCGGTGTCGCCTGCGCCACCCAGGCGGAGATCGATGAGAAGGTCGCTCAGGCGCGGCGGGAAGGCGTTTTGCGGCGGGAACCGGAACAGCTGGGCGATCCGGTGGGATACTTCGCCTTCTTTGCCGACCCGGACGGTAACACCCTGGAGCTGTCATGGGGGCAGCGGGTGGGGCTGGAAGTCATTGCGGCGGGGAACGCCAGCTAGCCCGTCCCCTCCGCGAATATTTTCCACCGCCTCGCCGGCGAAGGATTACACTTCAAAGGGATACCTCGGCAACACGGAGCATGGCGATGGGTAATAAGAAAAACGGTAATCCGGTCGACGCGGCGGTGAAGACCGCCCCGCTCGACAATAAAGCGTATGAGAAAGCGTTACGCAAACTCCATGTTGAGCTGGTGAAACTGCAGCGCTGGGTGGTGCATAAAGGGCTGAAGGTTTGCATCGTCTTTGAAGGGCGGGACGGCGCCGGCAAAGGCGGCACCATTAAGGCGATCACCGAGCGCGTCAGCCCGCGTATCTTCCGGGTCGTCGCCTTGCCCTCACCCACCGAGCGTGAGAAAAGCCAGCTCTATTTTCAGCGCTATATCAAGCACCTTCCGGCGGCTGGCGAGATTGTGATTTTCGATCGCAGCTGGTACAACCGCGCCGGCGTCGAACGGGTGATGGGCTTTTGCACCCCGGAGGAGGTGCAGAAGTTTCTCGACGGCGCGCCGATGGTGGAGCGCGGCATGGTCGAATCGGGCATTATTCTGCTCAAGTACTGGCTGGAGGTCTCTCCGCAGGAGCAGGAGCGCCGCCTGCGGGATCGCATCGACGATGGTCGTAAAATCTGGAAGCTCTCGCCGATGGACATAAAGTCTTTCAACCGCTGGGATGAATATACCGCCGCCCGCGACGCCATGTTCGCCGCCACCGATACCGCCTGGGCGCCGTGGTTCGTCGCCCGCTCGGAGGATAAAAAGCGCGTACGCCTGAATATCATCACCCATCTGCTGTCGCAGATCCCCTATGAAGCTTTACCGGTGGAGCATGTGACGCTGCCGAAGCGCAAAATTGGCAAAATGAAACAGACCAATTTCCCCTTCCGCTTTATTCCCGAGAAGTTCTGATTATTCTTCGCCGCGCTGGTTAATACCAGCGCCAGGTTTATTACCACAACCATGAATATTTCATGCGGTTACTTTCCTCTGGAAGCGGCCTCGCAAAATAAACATTAAAGTTGCTGCTGGGATTTATTTTTTAGTGAGTAAAGTGAATAATCACAGAACCAACCGCAAGGAGCCGATGATGAAAAGTAATACGCTACGTAAAAGACCCACTGACGTACCCGTCCAGAAGGCGTCAGCACAGCCAGGTAAGGATTTACGAGAAGCAGATAAACAGCGACAGCACAAGGAATTCATTGCCGCAATGAATGAATTTATTGCAAAAGGAGGCACTCTTACTGATGATGAATTTTTCAGGGTACTATGATGCTTGAACAATTCAATGTTTATCGAAATTGTTCTGCTCAGACAAATAAAACCCTGCCGTATTATATGATCGTGCAGAATGATTATTATGCAGACCTGGCCACGAGAGTCATTATTCCTTTAATGCGAACACAACAGTTACCACGCTGGCATCAGCATGTCGTACCAAGGATAAATACAGAATTTGACAGCTTTTTACTTTGTACGCCAATGATCAGTAACTTAAATAATAAACGGATCCAGCCACAGGATTTCGTCTGCAATCTGAGTCATGCGCGCCAGGGCGTTATCGATTCAATCGATACACTTATCACGAACTGCTGACTGCCGGGAACCCGCTCCGACATCTCCGGAGCGGGTTTTGCGCCGTGAAGGCTTACTTCATCCCTTCGCGACTCTCTTTCATCGCCTCCAGGCGTTCGACATCGCGATACCAGCGCGGGTGATGTTTCTTCGCCCAGCGGCGGCTCACCTTGCCTTCGATCATGCCTTTAATCGACCCTTTCACCCAGAATGCCATATACATATGGATGAGGATCGCGTGGATCAGGATAATCGCCGACGTCGCATGAATCAGCAGGCTATAGCGAATCACCTGAATCGGGAAATATGCCGCGAAATACGGCCGCCAGATAATCACCCCGGTCACCAACAGCACGAAAATCATGCTCATAATGGTCCAGAACATCATCTTCTGCCCGGCGTTATATTTCCCGACGCGCGCGACCTTATGTTCGTTGCCTTTCAGCACCTCCACGATACCTTTCAGCCAGGGGATATCCTGTTTATCAGGGATATTGTGGTGGACAAAACGCACAAACATAAACATCAGCGCGACAAAAATCAGCACCCCAAAGAACGGGTGCAGGATACGCCCCATCTGCGGCGTGCCGAAGGTTTCCGTTAGCCACTGCAGCGTCGGGAAGAAAAACGATATTCCCGACAGTGCCACGAGGAAGAAACAGATAACCACCGTCCAGTGACAGGCGCGATCGATAAACGTCGTGCGCATAATCATCTTCGATTTACTCATCATGCTCCTCCTCGTCGTCATCAACTTCCTTGTTCGGCCCGATACCGATGTAGTGGTAGATAAGCCCGGCGAAGGTGGCGATAAAGCCCGCCGCCGCCAGCGGTTTCAGCGCCCCCTTCCACAGACTGATACTGGTATCGATCTGCGGTTCCTTCGGCAGCTTGTGATACAGCTCCGGCTGGTCGGCATGATGCAGGACGTACATCACGTGGGTGCCGCCTACGCCCGGCGGGTTGTAGATCCCGGCGTTGGCATAACCGCGTTTTTTCAGCTTAGCCACCCGCTCCTGCGCCACTTCCAGCATCTCTTTTTTCGTGCCGAAGTGGATCGCGCCGGTAGGACAGGTTTTCACGCAGGCCGGTTCCTGACCGACGCTGACCCTATCCACACACAGCGTGCATTTATAAACCCGGTTATCCTCTTTATTGAGGCGCGGAATATTAAACGGACACCCGGCAATGCAGTAGCCGCAACCAATGCAGTTTTCCTGCTGGAAATCGACGATGCCGTTGGCGTACTGAATAATCGCCCCGGCGGAGGGGCAGGCTTTCAGGCAACCCGGCTCCTCGCAGTGCATACAGCCATCCTTGCGGATAAGCCATTCCAGCTTGCCGTTCTGTTCGGTCTCGCTAAAGCGCATTACCGTCCAGGATTTAGCGCTAAGATCCGCCGGGTTGTCATACACGCCGACGCAGTGCCCCACTTCATCGCGAATGTCATTCCACTCGGAACAGGCCACCTGGCAGGCTTTACAGCCCACGCAGGAGGAGACATCGATTAGCTTGGCGACTTCGGCCTTATAGTCCCGCGCGCGCGGCGCAGGCGTGATGGGGTTGGTCGCGGAGCGTTTAATAATGTCTTGTGTTTCCATCGCCATTGAATCGCTCCTTACGCTTTCTCGATGTTGACCAGAAACGCCTTATACTCCGGCGTTTGCGAGTTGGAATCGCCGACGTTAGGCGTCAGGGTATTGGCGATATAGCCTTTACGGGCCACGCCTTCAAAGCCCCAGTGCAGCGGGATCCCGACGGTTTCGACCTGCTGGCCGTTGACGTTCAACGTGCGCAGTCGGCGGGTCACCACGGCAACCGCGCAAATAAACCCGCGTTTGCTGCTGACTTTCACCCAGTCGCCGTTGGCGATACCTTTGCTTTTCGCCAGCCCTTCGCTGATTTCGACAAACTGTTCCGGCTGCGCGATGGAATTGAGCAGCGCATGCTTGGTCCAGGTGTGGAAATGCTCGGTCAGACGATAGGTGGTGCCGACATACGGGAACTTATCCTTCTTACCCAGGCGGATGGCGTCCTCTTCATACAGACGCACCACCGGGCTGGAGACCACCTTCGGGTGCAGCGGGTTGGTGCCAAGCGGGGTTTCCATCGGCTCGTAGTGCTCCGGGAACGGCCCTTCCGCCAGTTTATCGAGCGCAAACAGGCGGCCAAGTCCCTCCTGCTGCATGATAAACGGCCCGGTGTTGCTCCCCGGCGGCGCAGTATTGAAGTCCGGAATATCATTTCCGACCCACTTGCTGCCGTTCCACTGGATCAGCATCCGCTTCGCATCCCACGGCTTGCCGTTAATATCAGCCGAAGCGCGGTTATACAGCACCCGACGATTGAGCGGCCACGCCCAGGCCCATCCCAGCGTATTGCCCAGGCCCGAAGGATCGGCGTTATCACGATTCGCCATCTGGTTACCCTGCTCGGTCCAGCTGCCGGTATAGATCCAGCACGACGACGCGGTGCTGCCGTCATCGCGCAGCAGCGCGAAGCTATTGAGCAGTTGGCCTTTTTTCGCCAGCAGAGCGCCATTTTGATCGTAGAGATCCGCCAGCGCGTAGCCGTTGTTCTCTTTAGCCACTTCTGCCGATTCCGGGTGATCTGGCTGCTTATAGCGCCAGCTCATTTTCAGCAGCGGTTCCGCGCCCTTCCCGCCTTCGCGACGGTACAGCTCGCGCAGACGATGATAGATCCCAGCCAGGATTTCGCCATCGTTGCGCGCTTCCCCCGGTGCGTCCTGGCCTTTCCAGTGCCACTGCAGCCAGCGACCGGAGTTGGCGATCGAACCATCCTCTTCGGCAAAGCAGGTCGACGGCAGGCGGAAGACTTCGGTCTGAATCGCCGACGGGTCGACATCATTAGACTCGCCGTGGTTCTGCCAGAAGGTCGAGGTTTCGGTCACCAGCGGATCGATAACCACCAGATACTTCAGCTTGCTGAGACTGCGGACCACTTTGTTTTTGTCCGGGAAGGACGCTACCGGGTTGAAGCCCTGACAGATATAGCCAGTGACGTTGCCGTTATCCATCATATTGAAGTACTTGATAACGTCGTAGGCCTGATCCCATTTCGGCAACCAGTTGAAGCCCCAGTCATTCTCTTTCTGCGCCGCCTCGCCATAGAACGATTTCATCAGGCTGACGAAGAATTTCGGGTAGTTGCTCCAGTAGTTCACCTGGTCGGGCAACGTCGCTTTCGGCGTGTTGGCGCTAAGATAACTTTGCAGATCGCTCTGTTTATCGGATGGCAGCGTCAAATAACCCGGCAGACTGGTCGACAACAGGCCCAAATCGGTCAGCCCCTGAATATTGGAGTGGCCGCGCAGCGCGTTGACGCCGCCGCCGGCCATGCCCATATTGCCGAGCAGCAACTGGATCATCGCCATGGTGCGGATGTTCTGCGCGCCGACGGTGTGCTGCGTCCAGCCCAGGGCATACAGGAAGGTGGTGGTGCGGTCCGCGGCGCTGGTTGACGCCAGCACCTCACACACTTTAAGGAAGTCCGCTTTCGGCGTACCGCAGATATTCTCCACCACTTCCGGCGTGTAGCGGGAAACATGCTGCCTGAGCAGATTCCACACGCAGCGCGGATGGCTGAGCGTTTTATCGCGTTTGGCGTAGCCGTTTTCATCGAACTGGTAGTTCCAGGACGATTTATCGTACTGACGTTTTTCGGCATCGTAGCCGCTGAACAGGCCCTCTTCGAAGGCAAAATCATCCCGCACCAGCAGACTGGCATTGGTGTAATGCTTCACGTACTCGGCATTGATCTTATTATTTTCGATCAGGTACAGCAGCACGCCCGACAGGAAGGTAATGTCGGTACCGGAACGAATCGGCGCATAGATATCGGCCACCGACGCGGTACGCGTAAAGCGCGGGTCGACGACGATAAGCGTGGCATCGTTATTGTTTTTCGCTTCCATCGCCCAGCGGAATCCCACCGGATGCGCTTCGGCGGCGTTGCCGCCCATCACCACCACGACGTTAGCGTTTTTGATATCAACCCAGTGGTTGGTCATCGCACCGCGACCAAATGTTGGAGCAAGACTTGCTACCGTTGGTCCGTGTCAGACGCGTGCCTGGTTGTCTACCGCCAGCATGCCGAGCGAACGCACAAATTTTTGCGTCAGCATGCCAGTCTCATTGCTTGCCGCCGAGGCGCACAGCATGCCGGTGGAAAGCCAGCGGTTAACCGTCACGCCCTGCTCGTTCTTTTCAATAAAGTTGGCGTCGCGGTCGGCTTTCATCAGTCTGGCGATGCGGTTAAAAGCTTCATCCCAGGAGATGCGCTGCCATTTATCCGAGCCCGGGGCGCGGTATTGCGGATAACGCAGGCGGTTTTCACTGTGGACATAGTCCAGCAGGCCTGCGCCTTTCGGGCACAGCGCGCCGCGGCTCACCGGATGGTCCGGGTCCCCTTCAATATGGTAAATCGCTTCTTTGGCGTTTTTCGCGCCGTCGCCGAGGCTATACATTAATAGCCCACAGCCCACGGAGCAGTAAGTGCAGGTGTTGCGGATCTCTTTCGCACGCAGCAATTTGAAATTGCGTGCCTGAGCCAGCGCCATTTTAGGGGCAAAGCCCAGGGCGGCGGCTGTGGTTCCGGCCATACCGCCTGCGCAGATCTTAAAGAACTTTCTGCGGCTGACGTCCATTGCATTCCTCCATGCAGGATGTTGATTCATCGCGCGGAGGAAACTAACAGCAATACCTTTGTTTTATTTGCGTCAAATCAAGGTCGAAAACGCTCGCCCCCTTAATAGTCAGCGGCGACGAGTTTGACTAATACCAAAGAGTTAACGCCGGCGGGAAATATCGACCATCGACCGGCAAAAGATGTTATAAATTCCGGCTGCGTTTGCGTCACTATCAGGTTAAATATGCAAAAAAAGAGAGCGACATCAATCGGCTTCGCCGCCATTATCTTATGGAGCACGATGGTCGGATTGATTCGCGGCGTCAGCGAAGGGTTAGGCCCGGTTGGCGGCGCGGCGATGATTTATAGCCTCAGCGGCCTGCTGCTCATTTTTACCGTTGGCTTTCCCAACCTGCGCCAGATCCCGCGCCGCTATCTGCTGGCTGGCAGCGTGCTGTTTGTCAGCTATGAAATCTGCCTCGCCCTGTCGCTGGGGTTCGCCGCCACTCGCCAGCAGGCCATTGAAGTGGGGATGGTCAATTACCTGTGGCCCAGCCTGACGATTTTGTTCGCCATTCTCTTTAATGGCCAGAAAAGCAGCTGGCTGGTGATCCCCGGCTTATTGCTGGCGCTGTTCGGCGTGAGCTGGGTACTTGGCGGCGAGCACGGGCTCAACCCCGAGGAAATCATCAATAACGTGGTGTCCAGCCCGCTGAGCTACATTCTGGCATTTGTCGGGGCGTTTATCTGGGCGGCGTACTGCACGGTGACCGCGAAGTACGCCAAAGGTAAAAATGGCATTACCCTCTTTGTCCTGTTAACCGCCCTGACGCTATGGCTGAAATTTCTCGTCAGCGACCAGCCGCCGATGCTCTTTAGCTGGCCGGTAGTCATTAAGCTGATCACGGTCTCCGTGGCGCTGGGGCTGGCTTACGCGGCGTGGAACGTCGGCATCCTGCACGGCAACGTCAGCCTGCTGGCGGCCGCGTCGTACTTCACGCCAGTGCTCTCTTCCGCGCTGGCGGCAGTCCTGCTCAGCGCCACGCTATCGTGGTCCTTCTGGCAGGGCGCCGGGATGGTGTGTCTCGGCTCCCTGCTCTGCTGGTACGCCACCCGCCGCTAACCGAGATCGCCCCCCGCCACCGGTAGCGTCACGCCGGTGATATAGCTGGCTTCATCGCTGGCGAGAAACAGGATCGCGTTCGCCTGTTCCGCCAGCGTGCCGTACCGGCGCATCAGACTGCTCGCCACCGTCTGATCGACCACCTGCTGATACCACGCCTTTTCCTGCTCGCTCGGCTGCTCATCGTTGCGCGGCGTCAGGCGCGGCGGCACCTCCGTCCCGCCTGGCGCGACGGCGTTAATCCGAATGCCGCTGCCGCTGTACTCCATGGCAATCGACCGGGTCAGCGCATTCACGCCGCCTTTCGCCGCCGAGTAAGGCACCCGGTTCACTCCTGCCGTCGCCACCGACGAGATATTGACGATGCTGCCTTTCCCCTGCTTCAACATCCAGGGGAGCGCCGCACGGCAGCCCCACAGCGTGGGGAACAGCGAGCGGCGGATCTCTTTCTCAATTTGTTCTGGCTGATATTCAGCGAAAGGTCGCGCCCAGATGGTGCCGCCGACGTTGTTGATGAGCACGTCGAGGCGGCCAAAATGAGCGACCCCGGCGGCAAACGCCTGTTCAGTACTCTGCCACTGCTCAAGGTCAGCCTCCAGCGCCAGTACCTGACTTCCGGCCTGGGCTAAAACGGCAGCCAGTTCGTGCACGTAAGGCGAGCGGTCAATCAGCAACAGGGCGGCGCCTTCAGTTGCCGCCTGCTCCGCGGTCTGGCGACCAATGCCCTGCGCCGCGCCGGTAATAGCGACGACTTTATCGGTAAAACGCATCATGCCTCCTTATGCCGCCGCGCTCTGGCTGGCGATAAATTTCTCATACCAGAACCCTGCCGGGGAAATGCCTCTGTCGCGCAGCGCCGTGGCGACCGCGTTCACCATCGGCGGCGGCCCACAAAGATAGATATCGACGTCGCCGTTATTCAGCATGGCGTCATCCAGATGGTCGGTCACAAAGCCGCGCTGCGGGCAGGTACTGTTTTCATCCGCCACCACCGGCAGCCAGCGATATCCCGTCAGTTGTTGGTTAAACGCATCCAGCGCGTCGGTTTTCACCAGATCGCAATCGCGGGTCACGCCGTACAGTAGCGTTACCGGGCGCTGACTGCCCTGTGTTTGCAGGGTATGTAACATGGAGAGCAGCGGCGCCAGCCCGGTGCCGCCCGCCAGCATGAGCAGCGGGCGTTCGCCGCTGCGCAAATAGAAGCTGCCCATGGGGCCGCTGAGGGTCAGGCGATCGCCGGGCCGCGCCTGCTGGGTTAACCACTGGCTCATCATGCCGCCAGGCACGTTACGGATCAGAAAACGCCCTTCGAGAGAACCCGGCAGCGAGCTAAATGAGTAGGCGCGCACATGAGGCGTGCCCGGTACCTGAATGTTAATGTACTGTCCCGGCAGAAAAGCCAGCGGCTCATCCAGCGCGACCACCAGTTCGATGGCGGTATCGGACAGACAATTCACCTGTCGTACCTGCGCCCCGGTGTTGGTCAGCGCGGTTTTGCACTGGGCGGCGGCCACCGGCACGTCGATCACACAGTCGCTGGTCGGGACCATCTGGCAGGTCAGCACCTGGCGGGCCTGCGCTTCGTCGTCGCTTAACGCCTCGTCGAGATAATCCTCCCCCAGATCGTATTCACCGCTGGCGCAGTGGCATTTGCAGGTGCCGCAAACGCCGTCCGAGCAGTCCATCGGCAGATTCACCTTCTGGCGATAGGCGGCATCCAGCACCTTCTCCCCGGCATGGCATTGAATAAAGCGGGTAATGCCGTCCTCAAAATTAAGAGCAATATTGAAGGTCATAAGCGCCTCTTAAATGTGGTAAACGTCAATCACCTGACGGATATAATCGTTATTCAGGCGCACGGTTTTGCGCACGATCTGCGGTCTGCCGTCCTGCTCAATTAGCGTGCAACAGGTAGAGCCGAAATAGGCATCCGTGTGTTGATAGCGGTGGCTCCAGGTGACCCAGTTGTAGCGCACCTCCAGCCCCTCGTCGCTGTCGCCCATCAGTTCAACATTGCTGATGATGTGCGTGGTGCGCGGCTCCGGCGTACTGGCGCCGGAACGTTCGGTTTTAATGCGATAGACGCGATCTTCCAGGCCTTCACGGTTGGGATAATAGATAAGGGAAATCTCTTTTTGCGGGTCGCGCGTCAGCTGGTCATCGTCGCCCCACGCCGGCATCCAGTAGACCACCTGCGGACTGTAACAGCTCAGCCATTCGTCCCACTGACGATCATCCAACAGGCGGGCTTCGTAATAGAGAAACTGGCGAACGTGTTCGAGATTCAACATCAGGCCACCTCCACGCGCTGGGTAATCGACTGGTCGTAACGCTGCTGTTCCTGTTCCAGCGCCGCCAGCATCACCGTTTGCCAGTGATGGTGATGGGCGATGTACAGCGCTTCATCTTCTGATTTCACCCCGCTGAGTCGTGGCGTGAAACCGGCATGTTTGGCGTGCTCATCCGGGCCGTCGACCCAGCGCAGCGCACCGCGGCTCAGATCGCTCCATGGCAGATTTTCGCCGAGATAGCCGCGCTGACAGGCGCTGAACTCTTCCAGATCGTCCGGCGTCCCCATCCCGCTAAAGTTAAAGAAATCTTCATACTGGCGGATGCGTAGCGCCCGCGCCTGGTCTGATTCACCTTTTGGCGCAAAACACCAAATGGTGACTTCGGTTTTATCGACCGCAATCGGGCGGATCACGCGGATCTGGGTAGAAAACTGATCCATCAGGTAGACGTTGGGGTACAGGCACAGGTTGCGGGTTTCATTGACCATCTGGTCGGCGCGTCGTTCGCCAAATTCCGCCTACAGACGCTCGCGGTGGGCATACACCGGGCGCACTTCCGGGTTCAGCGCCCGGGTCCACAGCAGCATGTGGCCATTGTCAAAACCGTAGCCGCCGCCGACGCTCTTTGACCAGCCGTTGGCGTCAACCGCATGCGTCCCCTCCGCTTCATAGTTGCGGCGTGACATGGTTGAGGCATAGTTCCAGTGCACCACGCTGACGTGATAGCCATCGGCGCCGTTCTCCGCGCCCAGCTTCCAGTTGCCTTCGTATACATAGCTCGACGAGCCCTTCAGCACTTCCAGGCCGTCCGGCGCCTGATCGACGATCAGATCGATGATTTTGCGGGTTTCGCCGAGATAGGCCTCCAGCGACTGCACGTCCGCATTGAGGCTACCGAATAAGAAACCGCGGTAAGACTGAAAACGCGGCAGTTTTTGCAGATCGTGAGATCCTTCCTGTTTGAAGGTGTCAGGATAGGCGCCGGTGCTCTCATCTTTGGCTTTTAATAATTTGCCGTTATTGCTGAAGGTCCAGCCATGGAACGGACAGGTAAATGAGTTTTTATTTCCGGTTTTGCGTCGGCATAACATAGCCCCGCGGTGGGCACAGCTATTAATTAATGCATGCAATTCATTCTTTTTATCACGAGTGATAATAACCGGCTGCCGTCCCAGCGTCAGAGTATAATAATCTCCCGGCTCGGCAATCTGGCTTTCATGCGCGAGAAAAACCCAATTACCTTCGAAGATATGCTTCATTTCAAAATCAAATAACTGTGGATCGGTAAATATAGAGCGGTGGCAACGGTAAATATGATTTTCACGGTCGACAATTAACGCGTTGTTAATTTTGTCTTTAAGCGCTGATAGCGTTTTTTGCATGAGTCAGTCCCTCCTGCAGGATTCAGGATGAAAGAAACAGGGTGAATTTGTCGTTTTCGGGTGCAATGTCTGGCCCGGGCAGCGGCGTGCCCGGGGCCGATAATACCGGTTACTCTTTGGCGCGCAGGCGGGTGCCGCGGTGCTCTTCGTCGGCGTTCAGGGCTTTACACAGGGTGAAATCAAAACAGACCTCGGTGTGCTCTCCCTCAAGATCGCGCTGCGCGATGGTCTCGCGGTCGGTCACTTTTACCGGGTCGGCAATCAGACCGTCGCGGGTAGCAAAGGCAAAATCATCCCACAGATATTTATCGCCGCTGAGGTTAATCTGGCTGGTCAGATGCTTATGGCCCGGGGCGGAGACGAAGAAGTGAATGTGCGCCGGACGGTTGCCGTGGCGGCCTAACTGATCCAGCAACTTCTGCGTCGGACCATCCGGCGGGCAGCCGTAGCCGGACGGCATGATGCTGCGCACGCTGTAGCGGCCATCGGCGCCAGTACGGATCCGGCGACGGAGGTTGTAGTCGCTCTGACTTTGATCGAAAAACGAGTAATTACCGAGGGTATTGGCGTGCCAGATATCAACAATGGCGTTAGCGATCGGCTGGCCCTGATTATCTTTAACCTGACCATGCAGCCACATCACTTCCCCGGCATCTGCGCCATCATCCATCCGGGCGTGGCTGTCGGCCAGCGGCGCATTGGCCACATACAGCGGCCCTTCGATGGTGCGCGGGGTACCGGTTTCCCGCCGCGCCGCCGCATCAATGGCGTCCTGACGCAGGTCGAGGAAATGCTCCAGTCCCAGCCCGGCCGCCAGCAGCGCCGCTTCCTGACGCCCACCCAGCTCGTGCAGATAGTTCACCGCGTGCCAGAACTCTTCTTCTGTGACGTTATAGTCATCGATCAGCGTGCAGATATTCTCCAGCAAACGGTGGACGATGGCTTTAAAACGTTCATTACCGCCAGGGACATTTAACCCCGCGCCTTCACGTAATAATTTCTGCACGGCTTCTTGTTGTACGAAAGCATTACTCATAATTATTCTCTCTTATCGTTGTAGGATATTTGCCGGGTGTTCCCGGCATGAGGTCAGATGTTATTATTATTAGCTATCGTCTTCACGAACAGACGAGGGATGACGGCACAGCGCCTCGACGCGAATATCCATAAAGGGATACAGCGGCAATCCCATTAAAATTTGATGTAACTCTTCGGCATCTCGAACATCGAAAATGCTGACATTGGCGTAAAGACCGGCGACGCGCCAGATATGTCGCCATTTGCCTTCACGTTGTAATTGCTGCGAATAGGCTTTCTCGCGTTGTTTAATTTCATCCGCTTCGGCGGCAGGAAAACCGAGCGGAATATTAACGGTCATCTCCACTTTAAATAGCATTATTTACTCCTGTTATGCTTTACGGGAATAGAAGCGCAGCTTGTCTTCATCCAGCTCCACGCCGAGCCCTGGCGTCTGCGGGAGCGCTACCTGACCATCGGCAAAGGTGAGTGGCACGCTGACAATATCGTCTTTGAGGAGCAGCGGGCCGAACATCTCAGTGCCCCACTGCAGCGGCAGCGTCGACCAGGCGTGCAGCGACGCGACGGTACCGACGGTCCCTTCCAGCATGGTGCCGCCATACAGGCCAACCCCCGCCGCCTGGGCGACGCGGGCCAGCGCCAGCACGCTGTTCGGTCCCCCGGCTTTGGCGATTTTCAGGGCATAAGCGCCGGTAAATCCCTGTTGCGCCAGTTGGTAACCATCGTAAGCGGTCGCGACCGCTTCATCCGCGAGGATCGCAGTTTCAATATGCTGGCTCAGGCGCACCAGTGCAGCATTGTCGTGGTCGCTGACCGGCTGTTCGATAAGATCGACCCCCATCGCCGCCAGCTCTCGACAGCCTTTCGCGCCGGTCGCGGCATCCCAAGCCTGGTTAACGTCGACGCGGATGCTGGCGCGATCGCCTAACGCTTCCACAATGGCCCGGGTATGACGCAGGTCGGTGGCTAATTCCCGCGCGCCAATTTTCAGCTTGAACGCCTGATGACGGCGCTCGGCTAACAGCTTTTCCCCTTCGGCGATATCTTTCGCGGTATCGCCGCTGGCTAACGTCCACAGCACCGGCAACGCCGTTTGCAGCGCGCCGCCGAGCAGCGCCGATACCGGTAGCCCTAAAGCTTTGCCCTGGGCATCAAGGAGTGCGGTTTCAATGGCAGACTTTGCGAAAGTATTGCCTCTAATGGCGCTGTTCATACGCGCCGTCAGCGCATTCAGGTTATCGGCCGGCAGCCCTTTCAACAGCGGCGTCAGATAATGGGTTATCGCCGACGAGATAGCCTCCGGGCTCTCGACGCCATAGCTCAAACCACCAATGGTGGTGGCTTCGCCGATGCCGCAGATGCCGTCGGAGCGGGTAAGCCGCACGATCACCAGCGTCTGGCAGCCCATGGTGGTCATCGATAACTTGTGTGGCCGGATGGTCGGGACATCCACTATCCAGCTCTCAATACGTTCTACGGTGGCGGTCATTTTCGGTTCCTGATGAGATGTATAACTTTTTGTACCCACATCCATAACGGGGAGGTGTGTGCCATTGACAATAGGGTTCAGCCTGGCGGCTGGTCAACGGCGATAATCGAAATGTTGTGCGATTATCGGCACGTTTGTTAAAAGGCAGTTAATAATGTGATCGCGGTGGTAAAACCGGCACAATTCAGGACGGTGCAGTTTGCGCACGGTATAGTGATGCCCCGTGAGCTTTGCATTGCAACGGAGAGGGAATCAATGCGTGACCATACCCCCACCACCTTGAGCGCCAGGCAGGCCGAGCACGACCCCAATTTTATGCTGTCTCTGGCCCGCGGGCTGGAGGTGCTCAATGCTTTTACTCCCCAGCGCCAGCGGCTGACCATTTCTCAGTTGAGCCAGAAAACCCAAATCTCCCGCGCGGCGGTACGCCGTTGCCTGTATACCCTCGCCGCGCTGGGCATGGTGCACAGTCCGGATGGCCGCAGCTATGAACTGCTGCCCCGGGTGCTGGCCGTCGGCCACGCCTATCTGGCCGGCACGCCGCTGGCGAAAGTCGCGCAGACGGCGCTGGATAGCCTTGGCAAAGCGCTCGGCGAATCCTGCTCAGCGGCGACGCTGGACGGCGACAACGTGCTCTATATCGCCCGCGCGGCGGTCAATAATTTACTGAGCATCGACCTGGGGCGCGGCAGTCGCCTGCCAGCATGGGCGACCTCTATGGGACGGGTATTGCTGAGCGCACTGCCGGAGGAACAGCTTGAAGTGACACTGTCACGAGCAACGTTAATCCGCTACACCCCGCATACCCTGTGCGATATGGCCGGGCTACGCGCGGAGATCGCCCGGGTGCGCATGCAGGGCTATGCCCTCGCCGACCGGCAGATTGAGGTGGGGTTGTGTTCGCTGGCGGTGCCCGTGCTGTCACGCAATGGCCAGGTGGTGGCCGCCCTGAATGTCGGGGTTCCCGCCGCGACGACCAGCGCCGCGGCGTTAAAAGAGAAGGCCCTCGCCCCGCTACGACGCGCGGCGATGGACCTGTCGCTACAGCTATAGCGCTGACTGCGGTTTCGCCACGCTCGCCAGGCTGCGCCAGATGCCGGCCGCCAGCAGCAGAAGCAGTACGCCCGCCGTCGCCAGCACCAGGCTGTGAGCCTGGGTAAAGGCCGCCTTCGCCGCCGCCATCAGCGCCTCAGCCATCCCGGCGGGCAGCGCCTCGGTCAGACTGACCGCCTCGCCGATTGACGACGACGCCTGCTGCGCCATGGACTCACTCAGCCCGGACGGTAGCACAATGGTGGCGCTGTAGCTGCGGGTCAGGATCAGGCCAAACAGCGCAATACCGAGACCGGCGCCCAGCTCATAGGCCATGGTTTCGATGGCCCCGGCCGCCGCCGCTTTCTCCTTCGGCGCCGCCGCCATAATCGCGGAGCTGGAGGCCAGCAGCGCGCTGGCGACGCTGAAGCCCAGCAGCGTCATCAGCCCCCACGCCTGCCACGGCTGACTGCTGAAATCGGTCAGCGCGAGGCCCAAAAAGCTGAAGGCGCTGAGCAACATCCCGCCGGTCGCCACCTCGCGCAGCCCAAGCCGCGACACCAGCAGGCCGGCAATCGGGCCGCTGAAGCCGCTGGCGACCATCACCGGCAGCATAAACATCCCCGCCTCGAACGGCGTTTTCTGATGCACAAACTGCAGCTCCTGCGCCATCAGCAGCTCAAAACCGACCAAGGTAATCAGGGCCGTCATCGCCATCATCACCCCGCTTAAAATAATACGATGGGTGAACAGCCGCATATCCACCATCGGGCGGGTCGCCGACAGCTGCTTGCGGATAAACCAGGTGAGCATCGCCGCTCCGCCGATCGCCACCAGTGCGGTGAGCCACAGCGCCAGCTGGCCCTTCAGCGCCGATTTCGCGCTAAACACCAGCATCAGGATCGAGGCAATTAAAATGAGCGCCTGCAGCAGATTGAGCGGTTGTTCGCGGCGCGCAGGCTGGCGCGGCACCACCTTCGCATTAATGGCGATAACCACCAGCACGATCGGTACGTTGATCAGGAATACCGACCCCCAGTAGAAATGCTCCAGCAGCATGCCGCCCACCAGCGGGCCAAAAGCCGCGCCGCCGGAGCCCACCGCCGCCCACAGACCCAGCGCCATATTGCGCTGGCTGGCCTCGGCAAAGGTGCTGCGGATCCCGGCCAGCGTCGCCGGGACGATCATCGCCGCCCCCACCGCCAGCAAAGCGCGTGAGGCAATCAGCGTCAGGGCCGTCGGCGACAGCGCGGCGCACAGCGAGGCGACGCCAAAAATGGCGCTGCCGAGCAGCAGCAGGCGCTTGAAGCCGATTTTATCGCCGAGGGCGCCCATCGGCAGCACCATACCGGCCATGACTAAGGAGTAGATATCAATAATCCACAGCAGCTCATTGCCGCTGCTACCCAGCGCGACGCTGAGCGTCGGCGCGGCCACATGCAATACCGTGGCGTCAATCGCCACCGGAATATAAACCAGCAAAATCGCCATCAGCGTCATCCATTGCCGTGACATAGCTTGTACCTCAATGTTGGAAATTGGACACACGTCCAGGATGGCGATCCTGCCGGATTGTTGAACGCATGTCCAATTTTTTGTTACACTCGGCCAAAGCCAGATGACAGCGGGGTTCTATGCACTATTTACAGCGGGATGCACGACGGGAAGGGATTATGCAGGCCGCCATGCGGCTGGCGCTGCGCGGCGGCTTTGCCGCCATGACCGTGCGGCAGATCGCCCGCGAAGCCGAGGTGGCCGCCGGGCAGTTGCACCACCACTTCTCCTCCATCGGCGAGCTGAAATCACAGGTTTTCATCCGTCTGATCCGCGAGATGCTCGATATGCCGCTGGTGGCCGAAGACGCCAGCTGGCGCGAGCGGTTATTCTCGATGATCGGCAGCGAAGATGGCCGGCTGGAGCCCTATATCCGCCTGTGGCGCGAAGGCCAGGTGCTGGCCGACAGCGACCCGGACATCAAAGCGGCCTACCTGCTGACCATGAACATGTGGCATGAAGAGACCGTCGCCATCATCGAGCAGGGCCTCGCCTGCGGCGAATTTCATTCGTCTGAACCACCGGCAGATATCGCCTGGCGTTTTATCGCCCTGGTGTGCGGCCTCGACGGGATTTACGCCCTTGGCACCCAGGCCCTGGACGATGCAGCGTTTAGCCGTTATTTGAATAAGATGATTACCATGGAATTGTTTTAGCGGACGCTGCCAGAGCGTGGCAGGGATCCATCGCGGGCACTGACTGCTGGCGGAGGCCATTGACCCCGTTGCGCCGTTAGTTTGCCGGATGGCGGCTACGCCTTATCCGGCCTGCAAAACGCTTCTATCTTCATTCGATAGCTTTCCCTCAGGCCCGGTCAGCGCAGCGCCACCGGGTATCAGGAAATTTACTTCCCGGCTTCCGGATGGGTATCGAACGCCGCCATTACCGCCGCCAGCGCCGCTTCACTAAAGCCATGTTTAGGATCGTCCACGCCCAGCCCGAAGCGGGTCTGCAGCGCTTCATACAGCGCGGAGACATCGGCAAAATCGATCTTCTCCACCACGTGGTTATTCTCCCAGTGGGTAAAGTGGAAATTGGTGAGGGTCATTTTGCCGCCGTCCGGCAGATGACGGCACATCAGCAGATGGTGACGGAAGTGAGACTGTGGCCAGTGCGCCGACCAGAAGTTGCCCATCACATAATCAGACGCATACTGGCGGCCTAAATCGAAATGGTACATCGACTGCCAGTGCTCGTGATGGTTGAACTGCAGCGTCCATTCATCCCCTTCATGCACCAGACGATAGCTGCCATGCGGCGTTTGCTGGGGGATATCGGCCAGCAGTTTGATCGGCGCGGTCAGCGTCTGGCCGCCGAAGCCGACGTCGGCGATCCAGCGCTCGCCCGCCACTTCCACCAGCAATAAACGGTGAGTACGCGGCGGCATCTGCGGCGGATTGGCCAGCACTACGCGGCCAAGCAGGCTGCGGACGTTAAAGCCTATCTCGCGCAGCACGCGCTCAAGGAGACCATTTTGCTCAAAACAATACCCCCCGCGGCGGGCGACGATCAGCTTCTCTTCCAGCGCCCGATCGTCAAGGTGGATCTCACGCGGCAGCAGGACGTCGAGGTTTTCAAAGGGGATGGCGCTGTTATGCTGCAGATGCAGTTCCCGCAGGGTATCAATGGATACATCAGGCTCACCCGTCCAGCCCAGACGGGAAAAATAGGCGCGTAAAAAGGGACTCATCAAGGCCTCCAGCTGTAGGTGTCCGACATTTATAGCCTATTTTTCCGCGCCGACCGTCTTTTTTGTGCGCTTGTCGTTAACCACGCGTGCTGCGCTGCATCAGCGCCAGCGCCGTCAGCATCAGGACCAGACCGGTCAACAGCGTCAGGCTGGCCATCGCCATGCCCTGACCGACGGAACCCTGTTCGAACTGGCGCCAGATAAACACCGCCACGGTTTGCGTACCGGCCGGAGAGAGCAGCAGCGAGGTCACCAGCTCCCGGGAGGCCACCGCGAACACCATCAGCATCGCCGCCAGCAGCGCCGGAAAGACCAGCGGCAGAACAATCAACCGCAGCGCCTGCAGTGGCGACGCCCCGTGCACCCGGGCGGCGGGCTCAAGATTGTGGCCCAGCTGGCGCAGCGCGCTGCCGACATAGCGCACCGGCCAGGGCAACAGCAGGCAGCAATAGGAGAGCAGCAACATCCACAGCGTGTTATAGGGCGAGCGCGGCCAGAAGGGCTGATTCCACAGCAGGATCAAACCGACGCCTACCACCACGCCCGGCAGCGCCGCCGGCATCAGTGACAGCGCGTCCACCATCCCGCGCCCTTTAATCTTCTGCACCATCACCAGCCAGGCGGCCAGCAGGCCCAGCGCGCCGACAATCAGCGCCGAGCCCAGGGCCAGCGACAGGCTGGTGCCGAGGGCCGACAGGGCATCCCCCTGCTGGTCAAACAGCGCCGCGAAGTGACGCAGCGTGACATTCTCAACACTCACGCCCCCTGAGAGCGTGCCCATCACGCTGGTGAGCATCATCGAGGCGGCGGGGACGCCGACCGCCAGGCCGCCGACGGCCGCCATTATCAGCACGGCGGGCAGCGTCATCACGCTCAGCGATGCTCCGCGGTTTTCTCCCGGCTTGCCGGTGACGCTGGTGACCTCTTTCTCCCCCACCAGCCGTATTTGCAGCCACCAGGCGAACAACGCCACCGCCATCAGCAGCAGCGACAGCAGCGCGGCGCCGGTAAGGTCCACCGGCCAGTCGGCCAGCTTTTTCTCAATACCGACCGTCAGCATCACCACTCCCGCCCGGCTGCCCAGCGCCGCCGGTACGCCAAACTCCTCGATGGCGAGGGTAAACGCCAGCAGCGTGCCCGCCGCCAGCGCCGGGGAGAGCATCGGCAGTGTCACGTGCCAGAAGGCGCGCCAGGCGCTGGCGCCATGGACGCGGGCGACCACCGCCAGCCGGGTCCCGCTCGCCAGCAGGCTGCGGGAGACGGCAAAGTACACCACCGGGAAAATATTAAAGGTCATCACCAGCACGATACCGCTGCGGCTGAACAGCAGATCGTTCAGTTGCCAGCCGGTCAGCTGCTGCAGATAGCCCTGGCTTTGCAGGGCCAGCATCCAGGAGAGCGCCGAGATATAGGGCGGCGTCAGAAAGGGGATCAAAAACAGGAGATCCCACAGTCGGGGCAGCGGCAGCGAAAACATACCGCGCAGGATGCCGAGCGGCAGGCCAATCATTACGCTGACCAGCGCCACGCCGGCGGCGATCCACAGCGTACCGCCGAGCATCGCCGGTAACTGGGGATCGGCCAGCAGCGCCGAGACGCCGCCAAAGGCGTCCCCGAGCGAACCGGCGCTAAAATGGGGAAAAATCGCCTGCAGCAGAATAAACACTAACGGCAACGCGACCAGCATCACCAGGGCAGCGAGGGTCGCGCCGGAAAGGAATGTTTGTTTCACAACCGGTTCCTGAAGCTGAGGGGTCCCCCGGCGGCCAGCGCCGGAGGAACCGAGTCAATTACTGCGCGTACAGCTGACTGAAGCGGGCGAGCACGGCGCCCCGCTCGCTGCTGCCTTCGCTGGTGGTGGGCAGCACCTTCAGCGCGTCCAGTAGCGGACGTTTGGCCGCCACGTCGCGGCGGGCGGGCATCAGCCAGGCATCGGCAACCCTCGCCTGACCTTCCGGCGACAGCACATAATCGATAAAGGCTTTGGCATCGTCGGCATGCTGGCTGGTTTTGAGGATCATCATCGGGCGCGGGGCAATCACTGTTCCGCTGGCCGGGAAGATCACCTTCAGCGACTCGCCCTGCTGAATATTGCCGTAGGAGACATAATCCACCGCGCCAAATACCGCCGCTTTCGCCCCCTGCATCACCGGCGTCACCGCCTGGGCGTTGGGTCCGCTGACCACCATGCCGTTCTTTTTCAGATCGTCAAACAGTTGCCAGGCCTGGTCGCCCATGCTGTTTTGCAGCCCGATCAGCAAATCCAGCGACGCACCGGAGAGCGCCGGGTCGGGGATTGTCACCTTGTCTTTAAACGCCGGCTGGGTGAGATCCCGCCACTCTTTCGGTTCCGGGGTACCGCTTTTACTGTTCCAGACAATGCCCAGGGCGGAGACGCCCTGGGCGATATAGTCCGCCGATTTCAGGTTCGCCGGTACCTGGTCGGCGTTGGCGCTCGCAAAAGGCAGCAACCAGCCCCGCTGGTGCAGATCTTCGGCGGTATCCCACGAGGCGGAGATCAGCACATCCGCCTGCGGGTTGGCCTGCTCGGCCTCCAGTCGGGCCATTACTTTGCCGGTGGTGGCCTGGAAAACCGTCACCTTCACCCCGGTCTGTTGTTCAAAACCGCTGGCCAGGCTTTTCGCCAGCGAGCCGGGTCCGGCGGTGTAAACGGTCAGCGCATGGGCGCTGGAGAGCATCATGGCGGAAAGAGCCATCGCGAGTACCACTCCTTTCTTAACGGTCATAACGGTGTTCATGCAACTTCCCCTGAGGTTGGCGTAACGGCGCGGACAGCGGCCACGCGGCCCGCGGATAAATGGACAATCTGGTCGGCTAACAGCTCGGCTTCACGTCGGTCATGGGTGACATACACGGCGGTGATGCCGAGCTGTCGCAACAGGCGGCTCATTTCGCCGCACAGCGATTCGCGCAGTTCGCTGTCCAGGTTGGAGAGCGGTTCATCAAACAGCAGCACCCGCGGTGCGGCGACGATCGCCCGCGCCAGCGCCACCCGCTGCTGCTGACCGCCAGAAAGACCAGAGGGTTTACGTTCGGCGAAACCGTTGAGGCCTACCCGCGCCAGCGCCTCGCTGACCCGGCGCTCGCGTTCGCTACGGGAGACGCCGCGCATGCGCAGCGGAAAGGCGACGTTCTGCGCCACGCTCATATGCGGCCAGAGGGCGTAATCCTGAAAAACCATGCCGATATCGCGCTGCTCCGGGGGCAATCCCCATCCTGCGCGGGCGACCAGCCTGTCGCCAAAGCGGATTTCGCCGCTGGCCGGCACGCTCAGCCCGGCCAGCAGACGCAGCAAAGTGCTTTTGCCGCAGCCGGACGGACCCAGTAGCGCCACGATGCGGCCGGGGTCGATATGCAACGAGAAATGGTCAAGAACGGGAGTCTCTGCGAAGGCAAAAGAGACCTCCTGCAAGGTGATAGGGGTCAGCGTGCGCATCATCGCCCTCCCTTTCGGGACAGCGAGACCTGCCCGGCGGCCGACATCCGACGGGGCACGCTCACCTGGGATAACATCAGGGGAGCCAACATATTGTGATCCTCTTTGGGACTTAGTGCTGGCGACTATAGTCAGACGAGATGACGTATTGATTACATTTTCATTGCGGCTTAACGTGTTACCTGCCAACCGACCCATTATTCAAGGAACGCCTATGAGCCGCTTTCGCCACGTTGAACTGCAGTACGCCAGCCGCCTGCTCAACCACGGCCCGACCATTTTGATCACCAGCTACGATGCCCCGTCTGACCGGCGCAACGTCATGGCCGCCGCCTGGTCAATGCCGGTGGAATTCGCCCCGCCGCGGGTGGCTATCGTGGTGGATAAAAGTACCTGGACGCGGGAGATCATCGAGCGCAACGGCACCTTCGGCATTGTGGTCCCCGGCGTCGCCGCCGCCAGCTGGACCTACGCCGTCGGCAGCGTCAGCGGCCGCGATGAGGACAAATTCAATGCCTGGGGGATCCCGGTAGTGACCGGCCCGGAGCTGGGGTTGCCGCTGATCGAGGAGAAGTGTCTGGCATGGATGGAGTGCCGACTGCTGCCGGCGACGGCGGCCCAGACCCAGTACGACACCCTGTTCGGGGAGGTGGTGTCTGCCGCCGCCGATGAACGCGCGTTCGTCACCGGACGCTGGCAGTTCGACGACGATAAGCTCAATACCCTGCATCATCTTGGCACCGGCAATTTTGTCGCCAGCGGTCGTCATGTGCGGGCAAACTCCCTCGACGAATAAGCGTGACCTGCCGCGGGTGGCAGATTTTTCCCCTGCCCGGCCTGCGGCCCTCCCTTTTCAACCCGGAGGGCGGCGGCGATCGGCGCTGGGGGTCAGGCCAAACACTTTTTTATACAGAGTGGTAAAGTGGTTGCTGTTGGCGAAGCCGCACAGATAAGCCACTTCGGTAATGGACATCTCCGTTTCACGTAATTTGACCCGCGCGGAGACCAGTCGCAGACGTTTCAGATAATTATCCGGCGTTAAGCCCGTGGCCTCTTTAATATGGCGAAACGCCGTGCGGGTGGTGAGATGAAATTGCTCCGCCAGTTGCTGCCAGTTATGTTCTTCGAAACAGTGCTCCTGCAGCCAGGTGAGTAATTTATGCAGTTTATAGCGGGTGCTGCTATATTCGGCTTCCGACTCGGCTGTGAGAATGGTGGTCACCAGCTGGAAAAAGAGAGACTCCCGTTGCGGGGTATTATCCGCCGCCCTCAGCGCCGGGGAAAATATCTTTTCCACCAGTTCCCGACAATAGCTGCGGGTCTCCGGTGCCAGCCAGCCATAGCAGGCGGCGCGCTGCGCCGATAATTGCTGCAGCAATCCTTCCATCTGCTGTAAATAGCGAAAGGCCACCGCCGGATTAATTAAGACATTAATCAGCTTCAGCGTCCCCAGTTCATCATAATAGTGGACATCGCCAGGCTGGACGTAAAATACATCGCCCTGCTGGATATACAGCGGGCGGCCATTAATAACGTGTAATCCATGCCCCTCCTCGACGATCACCAGCTCGGCAAACTCGTGGCCATGTTCCTGGCTATTATCTTCCGGGTCGCTGGCGTACATGCCGAGCTTATCCTGGGGATGGGTGAAATAATACTCAACGGTCAGTGTCATCATTACAGCAAATCCTGAACAGCCTGGTGCGCAGGGGCACGATAATCTATTCCGACCTTCGCCACGCGCCCGATGTGCGGATTTGTGATCGCCAGCGCCCCCACCTCATTATTCCTGCCATTTTCACTGACGGTTTGGCATTGCCAGAGTGGTGGCGCCGCCAGACGACGGCCTATGCTGCGCCTAACCTAATGGAGAGGACGCAGTATGTCACAGGCAATTCAATACAATTCCAGTGTGGCGATGACCCGCCATCCGCATTTATTACAGCGTGCGGCCGCCCTAACGCCCGCGCTGCATCGTCAGCGCCAGGCACCACAGGCCATCGTCGAGGCCGTCGCCGATCCGGCGGCGCTGAACGGCTGGCGGGGACACACCGTCTGCACGCCTGAGCAGTTTTATCAGCAGCCGCTTCGCGTCGGCGACAGCATCATCATTGATTTTGGCAGCCATTTTGTTGGCTACCTGCAGTTCAGCTGCCGCAGCGTCGGCAGCCCACCGGATGCCCCGGCCCATCTGCACTTCACCTTCGGCGAAACGCTGAGCGAAGTCTGCGAGCCGTTCAGCGAGTACCAGGGGTGGCTGAGCAGTAGCTGGTTGCAGCAACAGGATCTGTGGCTCGACGTCCTGCCCGCCCGGGTTGACCTGCCGCGTCGCTACTGCCTGCGCTACCTGAAGGTGGAGGTCAAAGCGCTGTCGCGCAAATTTCGTCTGCAGTTCGATGAGATAGCCCTGGAAACCGTTACCTCAGCCGGCAGCCCGCAGCCAGCGGTCATCGCCGATCCGCAGTTGAAAGCCATTGATAGCGTCGCGGTTCGCACCCTGCAAAACTGCATGCAGGAGGTATTTGAGGATGGGCCGAAACGCGACCGTCGGCTGTGGCTCGGCGACCTGCGCCTGCAGGCGTTGGTCAATGACGTGACCTTCGGCCACCACGATCTGGTCCGCCGCTGCCTGTACTTGTTTGCCGGCCATACCCGGGAAGACGGCATGGTCTCCGCCAATGTCTTTGTCCAGCCTGATGTGCGCGCCGATGACACCTTTCTCTTTGATTATTCATTATTTTTTATCGACGTACTTTATAACTACCTGCAAAGCACCGGCGACACGGAAACCGTCGGTGAGCTGTGGCCCACGGCGCGGCGGCAAATCGAGCTGGCGCTGACCCGCTGCGATCCCCAGGGTCTGGTGCGCGACAGCGATGACTGGTGGGCATTTATCGACTGGCAGGCAGAGCTGAATAAACAGTCGTCGGCGCAGGGGGTGCTTATCTACTGCCTGCAGCGTGCCCTCTGGCTGGCGCAGCGTGTTGAACCGCAGCGGGTAGCCGACTACACCGCTACGCTCGCGCAACTGAAAGAGGCCGCCCTCCGCCACCTGTGGGACAGCGAGCGGCAGGTGTTTATCAGCGGCGCCGCGCGCCAGGTCTCATGGGCATCGCAGATCTGGCTGGTACTGGCGGAAGTTGGCACCGCCGGGCAGCGGCAAGCGCTGATGCGCCGCCTGCAGCAACAGCCGCCCGCCATTGCCATGAATACCCCGTACTTGCGCCATCATCACATTGTCGCCCTGCTGCAGTGCGGCCTGCGCGAGGAGGCGGTGGCGGAGATCAAAGCCTACTGGGGAGCGATGGTTGACTACGGCGCCGACACCTTCTGGGAAATTTTCGACCCACAGCATCCTGACTTTTCCCCGTATGGCAGTAAGCTCATTAACAGTTACTGCCATGCGTGGAGCTGTACCCCGGCCTGGTTTATTCGCCAGTACGGACTTTAACAACAACGATAAGCGAGTGATTTATGGCAGAAACAACGTTTACCCTGTGGCGGCAGCGCCTTGGCTATGGCATTGCCGATCTCTCCTGCAACCTTGTGTGGCAGATGATCTCTCTGTATCTGATGTTCTTTTACACCGACGTGATGGGCCTCCCGGCCTATTACGTTGGGCTGATGTTCCTGGTTACCCGGCTGGTGGATGGCGTGGCCGACGTGTTGATGGGGCTGGTGATCGACAATACCGCCACCCGCTGGGGGCGCTGCCGTCCCTGGCTGCTGATTGGTGCCCTGCCTTTTGGTCTGCTGTGTATTCTGGCCTTCTATGTGCCGGATTTCGGCACCACCGGCAAACTGCTGTACGCCTTTATCACCTATCTGTGTCTGTCGTTCCTCTACACCCTGGTGAACATTCCGTTCTGCGCCATGCTGCCGTTTTTAACCAGTGATTCCGCAGAGCGCACCACGCTGTCGGCGGTACGTATTCTGCTGGGATCCCTCGGGGCCACCATCGTCGCCGTGGCCACCCTGCCGCTGGTCGGCATGCTGGGCAAAGGCGACCAGCAGCAGGGGTTCCTCTATACCGCGGTGATTTTTGGCGTACTGGCGGCCTTTTTCCTGCTGGTGAGCTTTCGCAACGTCGAAGAAAAGATTACCCTCACCGGGGAGCGCATGACCCTGAAACGCGCCTGGATTAGCCTGCGCGCCAATCGTCCGTGGTGGATCTTCGCCAGCAATATCTTTCTGATGTGGGGGGCATTCTTCTTTCAGACCGGAGCGCTGGTGTACTTCTTCCACTATTACGTCGGGAATACCGAGCTGACGGCGGTTATCGCCGGGATCTCCACCTTCGTTCCCCTGCTCGGCACCCTCACCGTCCCGTTGCTGGCCCGACGCATGAAAAAACGTCATGTCTATCTGGTGGCCAGCGCGGTCAATCTGCTCGGGATGGGGATGATGATGCTGTCTGGCACCTACGCGCTGGGGCTGATCGTCGGGGCGGTGATCCTCTCCCTTGGCGCCGGTCAGCGCACGGCTATCTATTTCTCGATGCAGGCCGACCCGGTGGATTACGGCGTGTGGAAAACCGGCATTAATACCGCGGGTATCCTGACCTCGATAAACGGCTTTCTTGGCAAGGTGGCGATGGCCGGCGCCGGGGCGATCACCGGGGCACTGCTCTCCTCCGGCGGCTATATCGCCAACCAGGCGCAAAGCGACAGCGCCCTGTTGGCCATCAAGGCCTGCTATCTGTATATTCCGGCGCTGTTGATCCTCGCCTCGATGCTGTGGATGGGCCGCTTCTACCGCCTCGACGATCACTATGAGCAGATCCGTGCCGACCTCGATGCCGGACGCGGCGCCTCGCCAGCCCCGGCCCCGACCACCGGAGAATCCCCCGCCATGTAAGGCGCCCCGCTGCTTTAACCTCTGGATAAATTAAGGACTTTTATGCGTATCTCTGTGATTAGCGCAGCGGTTTGCTGCGCCCTTTTTCCGCTCACCAGCGTCATCGCCGCCGGGTTGAGCGTCGAACAACGGCTGGCGCAGCTCGAAGCGCGCCTCAATCTCGCCGAACAGCAGGCCAGCGAAGCCAGCCGCCGCGCGCAGCGGGCAGAACAGCAAACCGCCGCCGCCGAACAGCGCGCGGCGGCGGCGGAGCAGCAGGTGCAGGCGCTCAGCCAACAGACCTCGGCTCGCGAACAAAAACAGCAGGCCACCAATCAGCAACTGAGCGAGCAGCTGGCGAAACGCGCCCCGGACGATGGCTTTACCTTTAACGCCTATGCCCGTTCCGGAATGTTAGTCAACAGCCACGGCAAAGGCGCCCGCGGCGGGCCAGGCATCTCCCCGGCCAGTTCGCTCAACGGCGATGCCCACGTCGGTCGTCTCGGCAACGAAAAAGATAATTACGCTGAGCTGAGCTTTGGCAAAAAGCTCACCTTCAACGATGGCTCATGGGCGCGCTTTAAGACCATGCTCGCCGACGGGGCCACCAACCCGGATCCGTGGGTTCAGGACAACGACAGCCACCATCTGAACATTCGTCAGCTGTACGTCGAGATGGGCGACTTCGCCGAGTTCACCGGACCGTTAAAACGCGCCTCGATCTGGGCCGGCAAACGCTTTGATCGGGATAACTTCGATATCCACTTTACCGATAGCGACATCATGTTCCTCGGTGGCACCGGCGGCGGGATCAATGATGTCGACTGGGGAAGCGGCCTGCGCGGCGATTATTCGGTGTATGCGCGTAACTTCGGCGACCTTGGCAGCGATAATTACGCGGATAATGACATCCAGAATCTGCTGTTCACCGCCAACCATTTTTACGGCAACTGGCAGCTGATGACCACGGTGATGACCGCCCAGGGTAACGATGACCTGAAAGATAATACCTCGACCACCGGGAGCTATGCCCTGCGCAGCGATAACACCGCCAAAAACGGCTACTACGCGATGCTGGCCCTGCACGACAAACAGCAGTTCTACGGCCTGGCGCCAGGGGTGTCGGAAAGCGCACTGCAGTACGGCGTCGGGCTGGGTGCCGAAGCGCGCCAGCCGGGGAGCGATGGCGATCTGACCGAGAACGCGGCTTCCCTGCGCTTTGCCTCGTACGGGATCCTGCCGCTGGGGAAAAACTGGCAGCTGGCGCCGTCGGTGATAGCCCAGCACAGCGAAGACCGCTATCGCGACGGCGACCGCTACGACTGGGCGACGTTTAACCTGCGGGTATCGCAAGGGATCTCCGCTCACTTCGCCCTGCTGTATGAGGCCTCGTGGCAGTATATGGATCTCAATCCGAACGGGCGCAGCTATCGCTATAATGACAACGTTTATCAGTATCAGGCGGTCCGCGGTGATTTCTACAAGCTGACCTTCGCCCCCACCTTTAAAGTGGGCGATGTGTTTGATATCAAAGCGCGGCCGGAGATACGTTTCTTTGTCACGTGGATGAACTGGGATAAAGACCTGGATCGTTATGCGATCAACGATGATTTCGGCAGCAAAGGCTTTACCGCTGGCGGGACATGGAACTTCGGCGTGCAGACGGAGATTTGGTTTTAATCAAACGGCCCGTCCGGCTCAAATGCCAGGACGGGTTGATTTAAATACACGCTGTTACTTTGTCACTATGCCAGTGCTGTATGAAGTAATATAAACTCATAAAATAAAAAAGATAACAGGCTAAAAAGATAAAGGTTGTTTTTATAATTTCGACAAGTGACTTTCGTTTTTTCTCAACGATGAGAAGATCGTGAAACCTTTCTTGCTGTTGTTCTGGTGTTAAATTATCAACTATTTTATTTTTTATATCATCGTGAATCTTTTTAAACGTTCGCTTTTCACCTGGAAAGCTACCGTGTAGAAGAAACAAAAAAATAAAGAAAAGCATCACGAATGCTAATATCCGAATACTGGGCTCAGTTACCCCCCAGCATCCAAGGGTAGCAATAAACAACCAGATACCATGAGTGTTTGCTCGCGCTCTAAACCTATCAATATGAGCGCTGTATTTATTGATTTCTTTCAAAATAGAATCGTTGGTTTCCATACGTAATGCACTCCTTTTTAAAGGCCCCGGTTACGAAAGAGGGCAAACTCTGCCATTTTCCTTGCGAAGAATAACCTTTCAAACAACCTTCAGCAAGTTGATAATCAATGGATTCCCCTGAAGCAATAAAAGCAGTTTTCTGGCTGCACCGGTTGGGTGACGTCATTTCGTTTCCCAGCTTTTAACCAACTCGTAGCTAACGCCAACGGCCGCTGCAAAGTCCTGCTGGTTTAAACCTGTGGCTTCACGTATCGCTTTCACGTCAATTTCGCTGAAAGTATGAACGTGCTTCTCCTTCGGCATTTGTTCACCTTTCTCGATCCTGACCATTTCTTCTGCACTCGCCAGCAGATCGGCAAACAATTCGTCTTTCATACCCACCTCGGTTGGCTCTCTGGCGCTTAGGATAGATGAACATGCTGTTTCTCTCAGTGCGTCGCCGGAGAAGCCCCTCCCCGGGGGCGGCGCAAAGCGCCTTGCCCGGGCTACGGAACTTCGGCATGCAGACGGAGATTTGGTTCTGACCGAGCGTCACTGGCGGGCATCATGCCCGCCAGTGGCAATTACATGCTATAACCCGGCTTCTTTATCAGCTGCGCCATCTGCGGGGCGATCTCACTGTCCCACACCGCCTGCCACGCGTCCGGCTCAACCTGAGTCAGCGCGACGCTGACGGCGCTCTCTTTGCTGTTCAGATGGCGGATCAGCACCTCTGTGATGTCGGCGGCCAGCGCGGTTTTTTGTTCGTCAGTCAGTTCACGGGGAAAACATTTAATATCTACATGCGGCATAGCAAAGACTCCTTGTGGTCAGAGCCATAACGCTACCACAGAATGGCCGTTCTGGTTGCCATCGCGTGCGTTAAATCAGCTTGTTACGGCGTAGCGCCACGGCCAGTTCCGGTCGCTGACAGACCGCCCGGGCGATGGCGGCGAATTTTGGCGCGTGGTCGTCAAACCACGCCTGTCGCGGCCCCCAGCTGTACATCGCCGCGATATAGCAATCCAGCAACGTTACCGACGAGCCCAGCGCCCACGGCCCGGCAGCCAGCTGCTGTTCGAACCAGAGATAGAGATTTTTCCGGTACTGGCGACAATTCTCCACCAGTTGCTCTGCGGCGGCGGGCGCCCAGCGTTCCGGGTAATCGGCATAGGTAAAGGTGGGATAGATGTTGGCCACCAGCCAGACCAGCAGACGCTGGAACTGTTGACGCTGCGGCGTCCCCGGCGCGGGGGCCAGATCGGGACGCTGATCGAGGATCATCAGCGCGATGGCGGCGGTTTCGGTCATGATGCTCCCATCGGCCAGCCTCAGGGTGGGCACCTGGCACAGCGGATTAATCTGCCGCAGACGCTCGCGCGCCGGACCGGGCTGGTCAAAGCCCTCCACGTCAACCACCTCGTAGGGAATATCGGCCAGGGAGAGCATCAGCTCGCTAATCGTCGAGCCCCATCCCGGCACGCCATAAACGGTAATCATGGTCTGCCTCCAGGGTAAAGCCTAAGTGTAGGCAGAAATTCGCCGCTCACCCACCCGGCACACCATGCCCTGAAAAGGCAGGCCTACGCCGATTCTCGTGCCACCAGCTGAAAGCCGATATCTATAATCACCCCGCTGTCTTCTCCCCCTTCGATGCGGTCAGCCAGCAGCGTAGCGGCCCGTTCACCGATGGCATGACGGTCGACGCTGACGGTAGTGATAGCCGGACGATTGCTGGCGGCGAAATCCAGATCGCCAAAACCGATCACCGCCAGATCCTGCGGTACGCGTAGCCCCCGGCTTTCGGCTTCCATAATCGCCCCCTGGGCGAGGGTGTCTGAGCTGCAGATGATTACATCAAACTCGCCGGCGGCGAGCAGCTCCGCCAGACCGCTTCGCCCCAGCGCCAGCGACGCCGGGAGCGGCACTTCAACCTGAGGCGCATCGTCCAGCCCTTTTTTAGCCAGTCGGGCACAGAGCCCCTGCTTACGCAACATCGCGCGCGCATCGCCCGCCCACAGCAGGCCTGGTCGCTGGTAGCCTTTCTCCAGCACGTACTCGCCAATGGTTTCGCCCACTTTTTCATGGGAAAAACCGACCAGCATATCCAGCGGCGTCGGGGTGAGATCCCAGATTTCCACCACCGGCGTGGCGGCGTTAAGAATCGTTTTCTTTAACAGCGGCGCATGCTGGATGCCGGTTAACACCACGCCATCAGGGCGCCGCGAAAGCAAGGTGGAGACCAGCTCGGCCTCGGTCTGCCGGTCATAGCCCGCCACGCACAGCAGCATATGGTAGCCGCGCGCCGCCAGGCTATCGCTCAGCGCCTGGATGGTATCGACAAACATATTGTTATTGATTTGCGGTACCACGACCGCCACCAGCTTGCTGCGCCTGGAGGCGAGGCCGCCGGCCAGCGCATTGGGGATATAGCCCGTCGCCTGCACCGCCAGCATCACTTTCTCTACCGTTTTTGGCCTGACCAGCTGGGGCGTATTCAGCGCCCGACTGACCGTCATCGGCGACAACCCGGCGCTGCGAGCCACATCCTCCAGCGTCGGCGCCCGCGTCGGTTTTTTGCTTTTCACGGCTAAGCCCCTGTGTTAAGTCGTTTCCTGTGGGCATTATTGATGATGCCCCACGCAATTGCCAGCGCCCGCCGCGTCTCCCCTAACAGAATCAACGACCTGCAATATAAAATGTTATCGCTATCATTATGACTTGTCACTTTTCACAAACTGTTTTGAATTGTGACCTGCACAGCAAAGTTTTCGCCTTTATAACGGCCAATTGTGATCGTTTGTACAAATTAAAACCACTAGCGTAGCGTCAAAAGCATTTCACCATTACAAATGATAGCGCAATCATTTTATAATCAAAAAGGACACCACTATGACCTCAAGCGCCAATTCCGAGTCCGTAACCTACGCCAAAGCTTTCGGCGTCAAAACCGCCGCTGAAACCGGTGACCGCATTGACCACGTTAAACTGTCGCTGGCTTTTCTGCCGCTGGCCACCCCCGTCAGCGATGCCAAAGTGCTGACCGGTCGCCAAAAACCGCTGACCGAAGTGGCGATTATCATCGCGGAAATTCACTCCCGGGATGGATTCACCGGCGTCGGCTTTAGCTACTCGAAACGTGCGGGCGGCCAGGGTATTTACGCTCACGCCAAAGAGATAGCCGATAATCTGCTTGGCGAAGATCCGAACGACATCGACAAGATCTACACCAAACTGCTGTGGGCCGGGGCTTCCGTCGGCCGTAGCGGCATGGCGGTACAAGCTATCTCCCCTATCGATATTGCCCTGTGGGATATGAAAGCCAAACGCGCCGGTCTACCGCTGGCCAAACTGCTGGGTTCACATCGTGATTCCGTGCAGTGCTACAACACTTCCGGCGGCTTCCTGCATACCCCCCTGGATCAGGTGTTGAAAAACGTGGCTATCTCCCGTGAAAACGGCATCGGCGGGATTAAACTGAAAGTCGGTCAGCCTAATACTGCCGAGGATATCCGTCGTCTGACGGCGGTGCGCGAAGTGCTGGGTGATGACTTCCCGCTGATGGTCGATGCCAACCAGCAGTGGGATCGCGAAACCGCCATCCGCATGGGGCGCAAAATGGAGCCGTTCAATCTGATCTGGATTGAGGAGCCGCTGGATGCCTATGACGTCGAAGGCCACGCGCAGCTGGCTGCCGCGCTGGATACGCCGATTGCCACCGGCGAGATGCTGACCAGCTTCCGCGAACATGAGCAATTGATCCTCGGCAACGCCAGCGACTTCGTGCAACCGGACGCCCCGCGCGTCGGTGGGATCTCCCCGTTCCTGAAAATAATGGATCTGGCCGCGAAACACGGTCGCAAACTGGCTCCGCACTTTGCCATGGAGGTGCACCTGCATCTCGCCGCCGCCTACCCGCTGGAGCCATGGCTGGAGCACTTCGAGTGGCTGAACCCGCTGTTTAACGAGCAGCTAGAACTGCGCGATGGCCGGATGTGGGTTTCCGAACGCCATGGTCTGGGCTTCACCCTCAGCGAGCAGGCCCGCCGCTGGACCCAGCAAAGCTGCGAGTTTGGAAAACGCCCGTAATGACTTTTCCCGGATGACGGCGTCCACGCCTTATCCGGGCTACCGTTCCGCAAACCACTGAGAACCCGTAGCCCCGGTAAGCGCAGCGTCACCGGGAATAAACCTCTGACCCGCTGTACTCGCAATACACGAAATCCGTCAGCAAGCATCAAAGCGGCCTGAAAGATGACGTGTCTTCACAACCCTGCAAAGGAGTTGAATAACATGCAACAGCAAATAAAACGCAGCAACGTGCGTTACGGTATATTGGTTTTTTTATTTCTCGCGACCGTATTTAATTATGCTGACCGGGCCACCCTGTCCGTTGTCGCGCCGATGATGAGTAAAGAGTTAGGTTTTGACCCTGAAGCAATGGGCCTGGCCTTTTCGGTGTTTGGTATTTCCTACGTCATTATGCAAATCCCCGGCGGCTGGCTGCTGGATAAATATGGTTCGCGGTTGGTCTACGGCTGCGCGCTGATTGGCTGGTCGGTCGTCACTATGTTTCAGGGCACTATTTATCTGTTTGCCAGTCCGCTGGTGGTGCTGGTGATCCTGCGTCTGATGATGGGGGCCATTGAAGCGCCCGCTTTTCCGGCCAACAGTCGCCTGAGCGTCCAGTGGTTCCCCAATAAAGAGCGTGGATTTGTCACCTCGGTCTATCAGGCCGCGCAGTATATTTCGCTGGGCATTATTACGCCGCTGATGACCATCATTCTGCATAATTTAAGCTGGCACTATGTCTTTTATTATATTGGCGCTATCGGGGTGGTGCTGGGAATATTCTGGCTGGTAAAAGTTAAGGATCCTTCACATCATCCTAAAATTAACCCGCAGGAGCTCGATTATATTCGTGAAGGCGGCGGCGTACCGGAATTAGGTAGCCAAAAAACGCCGCAAAAATTAACTCTCGCGCAGATTAAAAGCGTCTGCGTCAATCGCATGATGATCGGGGTTTATATCGGCCAGTTCTGCGTCACATCGATTACCTGGTTCTTCCTCACCTGGTTTCCGACTTACCTCTACCAGGCCAAAGGCATGTCAATCCTCAAGGTCGGGTTTGTCGCCAGTATCCCGGCCATAGCTGGATTTATCGGTGGCCTGCTGGGCGGCGTGTTTTCGGACTGGCTGCTGAAACGCGGTTACAGTCTGACCACCGCTCGTAAGCTCCCGGTGATCTGCGGCATGCTGCTCTCCTGCGTCATTGTCGTCGCCAACTACACCTCCTCGGAAGTGGTGGTAATCGCCGCCATGAGTCTGGCGTTCTTTGCCAAAGGTTTCGGGAACCTCGGCTGGTGCGTGCTGAGCGACACCTCGCCGAAAGAGATGCTCGGTATTGCCGGTGGCGTGTTCAATATGTGCGGCAACCTGGCGAGCATCATTACCCCGCTGGTCATCGGGGTGATCCTCGCCAACACCCACTCGTTTGATTACGCCATCCTCTACGTCGGTTCCATGGGCGTGCTGGGCCTGTTCTCCTATCTTTTTATCGTTGGGCCGCTGGATCGCTTGACGCTCACTCCGCGCACCGTTTGATTGAAGACCCTGGCGAGCATTCGCCTCCGCTGTTTCGCGTCGTACTCCGGCGAAACAGCGGTTTTTTAGTAGGTTATCCCCGGCGGGTTGACCACCGACTGCGCCACCGCCTCGCCCTGCTCTCCCCAGCGCGCCAGCACCTGCTGATATTCACCGCGGGCAATCGCCCCGTCGAGGGCTGCCTGCAGGGCAAAGACCAGGCCGTTGCCTTTTTTGGTGGTCGTCGCCACCCACGCTTTTTTCGGCCCCAGGCCCACCACCCGGGTCTGGCCGTTAAGGGCGGCCTTATAGGCTGCCACCGACTGCGGGCCGAAAAAGATATCCGCTCGCCCGGACTGGATATAGAGGTTGCCGGAGGCATCATCGGTCAGGTAGACCGGCTGGGCCTGCGGCCGTCCGGCGGCACGGTTGTCCTCATTCCAGCCCAGCAGGATCCGCTCCTGATTGGTGCCGGACCCGACGATCACTTTGCGCCCGGCGAGGTCGGCGGGTCCGTTTACCGCGGCGATGTCGCTGGTGGATTTCACCGAGAAGGCCAGGGAGTCCACCCGGTAAGTCGCAAAATCGAACTTCTCTTTGCGCTTCTCGGTTACCGCGATATTGATCAGCGCCACATCGTAGCGGCCGGAGGCGATGCCCAGCGGCCAGTCCTCCCACGCGGTGGGCACCAGCCTGAGTTTCAGGCCAAGGCTTCCGGCCAGCAGGCGGGCCATATCCGGGTCGCTGCCGATCCGCGTGCGGTTGTCGCTGGCCAGCAGCGCCAGCGGCGGCGAATTGAGCGCCGAGATCGCCACCGTCAGCGTCCCCGGCTCGACGAAGCGATAGCCCGGCGGAATTTTCGCTATCGCCTGCGGGTCGCGGGTGACCGGCAATGGCTGCTCATTGGCACGCAGATCCAGCGCCGCGTGAGCGCTCATGGCAAAAGCGCTGAGAACAAGGGTCATTAGCGCTCTGTTCATGACGGCAGTACCCTGGATAAAAACTGTCGGGTACGCGGATGCTGCGGATGGTTGAGCACCTCGTCGCTGCTGTCGACGATCCTGCCGTCGACCATAAACACCACCTGGTCGGCCACCTCGCGGGCAAAGCCTACCTCGTGGGTCACCACCACCAGGGTGGTACCGGAGCGCGCCAGCTTCTTGATGACATCCAGTACCTCGCCCACCAGCTCGGGATCCAGCGCCGAGGTGGGCTCATCAAACAGGATCACCCGCGGGTCCAGTGCCAGCGCCCGGGCAATCGCGATACGCTGCTGCTGCCCGCCTGAGAGATGCCGCGACCAGGCGTCGGCTTTATTGCGCAGTCCGACAACGTCCAGCAGTTCATAGGCGCGGGCAATGGCCTCTTTGCGCGTGACCTGCTTGTGGGCGATCGGCGCCTCAATCAGGTTCTCCAGCACCGTCAGGTGCGGAAACAGGTTAAAGTTCTGGAACACGTAGCCGACGTTGATCCGCTGGCGGAGGATCTCCTTCTCTTTCATCTCATACAGCTTGTCGCCTTTGCGGCGATAACCAATATAGTCGCCGTCAATCTGAATAAATCCCTCATCGACACGTTCGAGGTGATTGATGGTGCGCAGCAGCGTCGACTTGCCCGAGCCGGAAGGGCCGAGGATCACCGTCACCGTGCCCGGGGGGATCTCCAGCGACACATCGTCCAACGCCTTGTGGCGGCCATAGTATTTGCTGACCCCGGTGATAGAGATATGGCCATTATGAGAGCTGGGCATGAACGGCCTCCTGCGGCTGTGGTTGACGTGCGGGTTGATTCAGACGACTGCTGCGGGCGCTGTTTACCGCCGAGCGGCGCTCGCTGCGCGCCAGGGCGCGTTCCACCAGATACTGAATGGCGGAGAGGACGCTGGTGATCGCCAGATACCAGGCGGCGCCGACCATCAACAGCGGGATCACCTCCTGGGTACGGTTGTAGATCATCTGGATGGTGTAGAACAGTTCCGGCATCGCCAGGACGTACACCATCGCCGTTCCCTTGGCCAGACTGATGATCTCATTGAAGCCGGAGGGCAGGATGGTGCGCAGCGCCTGCGGCAGAATAATGCGCAGCGTACGTCGCCAGGCGGGAAGCCCCAGTGCAGCGGCGGCTTCATACTGCCCATGGTCGACCCCTAAAAAGCCGCCGCGAATAATCTCCGCGGTATAGGCGCTCTGCACCAGCGTCAGGCCCACCACCGCCGTGGAGAATTGCCCCAGCACGTTAATGGTCTGATAGCTGGCCCAGGTGACGCCGGTAAAGGGGATCCCCAGCGACAGGGTGTCGTAGAGATAGGAAAAGTTGTACAGAATAATCAGCACCACAATCATCGGCAGCGAGCGAAACAGCCAGATATAACCCCAGGCGAGGCTGCTGAGCAGCCACGATGAGGATAAGCGGGCCAGCGCCAGCAGGCCGCCGAAGATCACGCTCAGCACCGTGCCGAGCAGGGTCAGGAGCAGGGTTTGTCCCAGCCCCTCGAGGATCACCGGGTCGAAGAACCAGCGGGCGAAGACGCCCCACTCCCAGCGCGGGTTAAAGGCCACCGACTGGATCACCACCGCCAGCACCAGCAGGGCGACCAGGGCCCCGACCACCCGCAGCGGATAGCGCGCCGGCACCACTTTTATTGTTTCAGATGAATGCATCATGCCTCCTCAAGCGCTGTGACTGAAGGCGCTCACCGCCAGCGCTTTAGTGAACCGCAGCCGGCCATCGTACGGCGGCTGACTGTACTCTTCCGGGTCTCGCGTGAGGTCAAACTGCGCCTCATACCCCTGGCTGAGATAGAGCTTTACCGCCTCCGGCTGACGGAAGCCGGTAGTCAGGTAGATATGGCTGTACCCGGCCAGCACCGCCCGCCGCTCCAGCTCCTGGACCACCTTCGCCGCCAGCCCCTGCTGGCGCAGACGGCGGTGCGTCCAGATACGTTTGATCTCCGCGGTGTGGCGATCTTTCGGTTTATAAGCGCCGGTGGCGATAATTTCACCCTCACGCTCAAGGACGATAAACAGCCCCTGCGGCGGCAAATACCACTCAGTCAACTCCACTTCCGCATCGCGGGAAAAATAGTCGCCGTAGCGGGCGGCATATTCGGCAAACAGCCCGCTAATAATCGGCTGCAGCTCCGGTGCGTCCGGAGAAATATCGCGGAATGCTTCGCTCATCGCGCCTCCTGTCAGTCGCCCAGTCCGGGTGGGTTGATTTCTGATTGCGGAATACTCTCCACCCCTTCGCCCCAGCGGTTAAGCACTTTGGCGTAATCGCCGCTGGCGATAGCGCCGTTCAGCGCCGCCTGGACGGCATTCACCAGCCCGCTGTCTTTTTTCAGCGTCACCGCGATATGCGCCGCTTTCGGCCAGCCGCCATCGACGCTGCCCACCAGTTTGGTTTTGCCGGTCAGCGCCGCCTTCCATGCGCCAATCACGTTAGGGCCGAAAAAGGCGTCGGCTCGCCCGGTCTGCAGGGCCAGCGTCTGAGCGGCGTCATCCTTGGTGTAGACCGGGGTAAACGGCTTCAGCCCCTTCTTCACGTTCTCCGCGTTCCACGCCAGCAGGATCGCCTCCTGGTTAGTACCGGAGCCGACGATAATCTTCAGCCCGGCGATGTCTTCCGCCTTGTCAATTTTGCTCAGCGGACTGGTGCTTTTGACGTAGAAGCCCAGCGAATCTTTGCGGTAGGTGGCGAAATCGAACTTCTCTTTGCGCTCTTTGGTGACGGTAATATTGCTGATCGCGGCATCATATTTGCCGGAGGTAACCCCCAGCGGCCAGTCTTCCCATGAAGTGGGAACCACGTTTACTTCCAGCCCGAGGCTCTCCGCCACCAGCCGGGCGATATCCGTCTCGCTGCCGAGTAGGGTTTTGTTGTCATCGGCGAAGACCGTCAGCGGTGGTGAGTTCAGGGCTGCCACCGCGACGGTGAATTTCCCCGGCACCGCCAGATGCAGATCTTTCGGCAACAGCGCAATGGCCTGTGGATTTTTCGCTGTGTGAATCGGCGTTTTGTTGGCCTCCAGGCTCACCCCGGTGCCATTGATCTTGACGTCCTGGGCCCACGACGAGGCGCTAAATGCCAACGCGACGGCCAGCAAGAGTGTTGTTTTCTGCATAGCGTGATTCTCTTTTATTATTTTTGGAATTGATTAGCAGGTAGCGCCAGACCCAGACTTTCCCGCAGGGTGGTGCCCGGATAGTCGCGACGGAACAGGCCGCGCGCCTGTAACAGCGGAACCACCTCATCCACAAAGCGCGGGAAGGTTTCCGGCGTGCCGCCCTGAATAATGAAACCGTCCGCCGCGTGCAGTTCGAACCACAATTGCAGGCCATCGGCGACATCGCTGGCGGTGCCGGTAAAGCGCGGACGCGGACTCGCTGCCTCCAGGGCCACCTGGCGCAGGGTTAATCCCCGCTCGCGGGCGTGACGTTTAATCTCGTCGGTGGTGCTGCGGAAGCTGTTTTGTCCGAGGTCGCCAATATCCGGGAACGGTTCATCAAGCGGATACTGCGAAAAATCATGATGTTCGAAATACCGCCCCAGATAATTCAGCGCATCCTCGATGGAAACCAGCGCCGCGGTAGTCTGGTACTGACGTTCCGCATCCTCGGCGTCGTCCCCGACGATGACGCTGACGCCCTGGAAGATATGCAGTTGGTCCGGGGTGCGCTGATATGCGCTGAGTTGGCTTTTAACATCCTGATAAAATGCCTGCGCCTCGGCCAGCGATTCCTGATGGGTAAAAATGGCATCGGCGTGGCGTGCGGCTAATTTCTTGCCGTCGTCCGACGCGCCGGCCTGGAAAATAATCGGCCGTCCCTGTGGCGTGCGGGCAATATTTAGCGGCCCGGCCACTTTAAAGAAATCGCCATGGTGATCGAGCGTATGCAGTTTATTTTTATCAAAGAACTGGCCAGTCTCCTTATTGCGCACAAAGGCGTCCTCTTCCCATGAATCCCATAAGCCTTTCACCACCTGCAGATATTCATCGGCAATGCGATAGCGCAGCGCATGATCCGGATGCTGGGCCCGGGAGAAGTTTTTCGCCGACCCTTCCAGCGGCGAAGTGACGACATTCCACCCCGCCCGTCCCTGGCTTAAATGGTCGAGGCTGGCGAACTGGCGGGCGGTAGTAAACGGCTCGCTATACGAAGTGGATAAGGTCCCCACCAGTCCCAGACGCCGGGTGACCGCGGCCAGCGCGGAAAGTACCGTTAAAGGTTCGAAGCGATTTAAAAAATGTGGAATCGATTTTTCATTGATATATAACCCGTCGGCGACAAAAATAAAATCCAGCTTCCCCTCTTCCGCTTTTAACGCCGTCTGCGTGACAAAGTTAAAATTAATACTGGCGTCCGCCTGCGCCGCCGGATGACGCCAGGCGGACATATTTCCCGATGCGCCATGTAATATCGTTCCCAGACGCAATTGTCGATTTTCAGACATAGTTACCCCTTCCCCTGTCATCCATTAAATATGTTGTAATGCCTGTTCCGCCAGCTGAGCGAAATAGTGTGCTGCGGGCGCAATAAGCCGTTCGTCCGGATTAAATGCCGGATGGTGCAGACCATATTCGCTGGCGCTGCCGATGCTGACGAACGCCCCGGGAATATGCTGAAGATAGACCGCAAAATCTTCGCCACCGAGATGCAGATCGGCGTGATGGGTGCGGTACCCGGCCTGGGCCGCCACGTCGCTGGCGAAGTCGGCCCAGCGGGCGTCATTGACCAGCGCCGTCGGGCCGGCATACCAGAAGACGTCAATCTGTGCGCCAAAGGCGCTGGCGAAACCGGCCGCGATCTCGCTGACCCGGGCCTTGACCCGCTGCTGCACTTCACTGCTGTGAGTGCGCAGCGTCCCTTCCAGCTCGACGCTCTCCGGCAGCACGTTCCAGGTATTGCCTCCCTGGATCCGCGTCACGCTGAGCACCACCGAGTCGAGGGTGTTCACTTCCCGACTGGCCACGCTCTGCAGCACCGTCACCAGTTGGCTGGCCAGCAGGATCGCATCCTTTCCTTCGTGTGGGCGGGCGGCATGCGCCCCCTTCCCGGTCACTTTGAAGACGAAGCGGTCGACGTTGGCGTAGAACGCGCCGCCGCGGGTGGCAAATTCGCCCACCGGCAGGCCGGGCTCATTGTGCATGCCAAAGATCGCCGACACGTCCTCCAGCGCCCCGGCGCGGATCAGGGTTTTCGCGCCGCCAAAATTTTCCTCCGCCGGCTGAAACAGGATCCGCACCCGCCCCGGGAGTTCCGCTTCCCGCTCCTTCAGCAGCAGCGCCGCCCCCAGCATCACGCTGGTGTGAATATCATGGCCGCAGGCATGCATCACCCCTTCATTTTGCGAGCGGTAAGGCAGACCGGTCGCCTCCTCGATGGGCAACGCGTCGATGTCCGCCCGCAGGGCAATCACCTTGTCGCCGCTGCCGACTTCGGCGACCAGCCCGGTTTTCAGATCGTAGGGCAGCAGAGTCAGCCCGCCGCTCTGCAGCCAGTCGCGGATCCGCGCGGTGGTGGCTACCTCCTGCAGGGAGAGCTCCGGGTTCTGGTGCAGCTCGCGCCGCCAGCTAATCAGTTGTTGTTCAAAGGACATTCAGCACCTCCTTGCCGTAGTGAGCCTGCGCCAGCAGGCACAGGGAGTGCAGGCGCGCTGGCCCGTCGCTAATGGGGGTATCAATGATTAATTCATCCAGCTGATCTTCCGCCTGCAGCGCGTCAAGCCGGGCTTTAACCTGTTCGGGAGTACCGGAGATCAGTGAAGATTCGCGGCGGTGGATGCGTGTCGGCCGGCTGCCAGCCTGGCGGGCAAAGGCGACGGCCTGAGCCTCACTGCCGACGGTCACCCGCTGGCCGTTCTCCAGCTCGACGCCCCACACCTCGACCTGCTGCGCCAGCGCAGCGGCGGTGGCCGGATCGTCAGCCACCACCACCTGCACGGCGACGATCGCCTCACGCGGGCTGAGCTCGCGCCAGCGGTTGATCACCGTGCGGCGCAGCGCGCTGTCGCCATTGAGATGGGCCGCAAACACGAAGTTCCAGTCAAGACGGGCGGCCAGTTCCGCACTCTCCAGGCTGGCGCCGAGCAGAAATCCGTCGGCCCGGCGCGGCGGGATCGGCGTGGCGCGCAGGCTCTCCTCTCCCCCTGGCTCAGTCAGTGACAGCCAGTTATCCAGCTGCGCCAGCTGATCGGCAAAGGTCCCTTTCTCCTCCTGATGCAGGCCCTGCTGCAGGGCGCGGGTGGAGAGCGGCAGGCCGCCAGGCGCCTTGCCCACCCCGAGATCGATGCGACCCGGCGCGAGGGCAGCCAGCAGGTTAAAGTTTTCCGCGACTTTATAGGGGCTGTAGTGCTGGAGCATGACGCCGCCGGACCCAAGACGAATGCGCCGGGTGTGGCCCAGCAGCCAGGCGATAACCAGCTCCGGCGAGGGGCTCGCCAGCTGATCGGTATTGTGGTGTTCGGCGACCCAGAAGCGGTGATAGCCCCAGGCTTCGGCGTGTTGCGCCAGCGTTAATGTACGCGCCAGCGCCTGCGCGGCGGTTTCCCCGGCGGCAAGCGGACTTTTATCCAGGATACTGATTCGATAAGACATTTCGCAGGCTCATATGAAAGTACGTGCCTGCATTATTAAAATCTCAGCTAACTATTGAGAAACAATTAATTCACATGTGTACTGCTGAAAATTAGATATGCCCGCCTGGCCGCTGCGCTTCCAGCTCGCGGAGCAGCGCCTCAGCCTGCCGCGGACTGCGCACCCGGACGAAGCGAATATGACGATATTGCGGATCCTGCATGTCGGCCAGATAGCGTCGGCGATTCTGCCGCCAGGTTTTCAGCGTCCAGAGGATAATGGATTCCCGGCTGCAGAACGAACGGCGAAAGCTCTCGCGGTTGCCCGTGCCCGGCCACAGCTCCTGATGCCGCCACGCCCGGCTCGTCGCCCGCCACACCGCCTGGCGCAGCGTGCGCCAGAGGCTATAGTCGACCCAGATCACCAGATCCACCTCGCGCCATTTGACGCTGCGGCTGCGATTGTAATTGCCATCCAGCACCCAGCCCGGCGAGGCCGTAGCGGCGGCAATAGCGGCGAAAAACGCCTCATCCGGCGTGCCCTGCCAGTTCGGCCGCCAGTACAGGCGATCGAGCTCGATCCAGGGTAGTCCCAGCCTGTGCGCCAGGCGCCGGGCCAGAGTGGATTTACCTGAGCCGCTGGTGCCGACCACGTTGATGTTCATCTCTGTTTCTCTCTGGTAGCCAAACGAATACTTATTTCAATGTTAAATGGCGTATATAGTAGTGATGTTTATCAATGATAAAAGGTGTTTTCAGGATGAACCCCTATGAAGCCCGCTACAGACAACTGTTAGCCAACGGAGCCAGCGCCTGGGCGGGTGATGGTTTTGCCAGGGCAAAGATACAACAAGAAAAAACATTTCATTGGCTGGATGCCCATGGCTATTTACCCGCTCCCGGCGCGCCGGTACTTGAACTGGGATGTGGCAATGGTGCCATGGCTGCCCAGTATCTGGCGGAAAGAGGCTATGCCGTATCGGGTGTTGATGTGTCCGAAACGGCGATCCGCTGGGCAGAAGACCGTTTTCAGCAAGCGGGTCTGGACGCCACATTTTTCGTCGGCAACGTCTGTCATCTTTCTCAATGTGAGGATGCCCAGTTTGCCTTAATCATTGATGGCAGCTGTTTACATTGTCTGCTGGAAGATGAGCGTCGCCGTTTTTTCGCCGAGGCGAGAAGATTGCTGAAACCCGCAGGCCGGCTGGTGATCGGCTCGATGTGCGGGCTTCCTCGTTATGCTGAAGACCTCGCCACTTACGATCCTGTCAAGCATCATCTCCTGAAAGAGGGGCAGCCCTGGCGTACGCTTAAACCCCTCCCGGCTTTACTGAATGAGATACAGCAGGCGCAGTTTAGCGTCCTTGCCACCGATGTTAAGCACAATGCCTGGTGGGATCATGCCACCATCGTTTGTTCGGCAAACGGGCCGTCGGCTGATCCTCAGAAGAGTTAATTTCAGGCTGACCGCGCCACCTGTTTTGCAGCGCCAGTGAAGATGGCGCTGCCGCCAACAAAGCAGTCTTTATCCAGCGTCAGGCTGGCGATTTTATGCACCGGGCCACGCATACGGACCTGAAAATCCGCGTCGAAGGTGATGTGCAGCTGACCACCAGGCATGTTGACATCCACCCGATCGTCCACCTTCCCTAACCGGCGCATCGCGCTGGCAGCCGCGCAACTGCTGCTCCCGGAGGCCATCGTGAACCCGGCGCCCCGCTCCCAGATACCAATCTTTAGCGTATGGCGATCGATAACTTCCACGAACTGGACATTGGTGCGTTTGGGGAACAAGGAATGGTTTTCGATTTGCGGCCCTAAACGATGAACCTGCGCCAGGTCGAGCTTATCGACGAGGACAACGCAGTGGGGATTGCCCATGGAGACCAGCACGACGGACAGGGTTTCATCCGCCAGCGGCAAAGGATAATTCACCGCCTCAGGCAAATTCACTAAGGCGGGCAGCGCCGCCGGATTGAAATTCGCCCGCCCCATGTCGACGCTAATCTGATGAACATCGCCATGCACAGTGCAATAGACGTCACCGCCCGCCGTATGTACCAGAAAGGGCTCATGGCCGACGCGACCGATATCAAAAAGATAACGCGCATAGATCCGTAGCCCGTTACCGCTTTTCTCCGCTTCGGAGCCGTCCGGATTGATAATACGCAGTGTGGGATTGATCTGATCGCCGCTGTCGATCAGCAGACCATCCGATCCCACGCCATAGTGGCGATGGCACAGCATTTGAATATGCTCGTTGCTCAACTGTTCGGCAACGTCGCGATGGCATACCAGGTAATCATTACCCAGCCCGTGATATTTATGAAAGTGTAAGGGTGTCATTGTGTGGGTTCGCCTGGCGCTGCAGTTTTTTGGACATCTTACATTACATTCACCGTCTTGATGAATTAAACCCTGCGTTGTTAACCGTCGTGATCATTCTGCTCCACTGCGTCCGGCTATCAGACTGGCGCCTCCCCTCCGTCGGGCTTACACTCTGCGTACCTGTGAGCGGTATTCATCAATCCGGAAAGATTATGCTAAAAGAGAACGTAAACGATCTGCTCTCCTTTATGGTGGTGGCGCGTGAGCGCAGCTTTACCCGCGCAGCGGCCCAGCTCGGCGTGTCACAGTCGGCGCTCAGCCATGCCATGCGCCATCTCGAAGCGCGTCTCGATGTGCGGCTGCTGACCCGCACCACCCGCAGCGTGGTACCGACCGAGGCGGGTGAGCGACTCATTCAGCGCCTCGGTCCGCATCTGGAGGAGATGGAGCGGGCGCTGACCGCGCTGCGCGATACGCGCGAACGCCCGGCGGGCAACCTGCGCATCACCGCCGGGGAGCATGCCACCAGCACCGTACTCTGGCCGGCGCTAAAGCCATTTATGCTGCAATATCCGGATATTAACATCGAAATCACTGTTGATAATGGCCTCACGGATATCGTGGATGGCCGGTTTGATGCCGGGGTGCGACTCGGCGAACAGGTGGCGAAAGAGATGATTGCCGTGCGCATTGCCCCGGATATGCGGATGGCGGTAGTGGGTTCGCCAGCCTATCTGCAGCAGGCCGGTACGCCGCAGACGCCCTGGGATCTTGCGCAGCATCGCTGCATCAATCTGCGCCTGCCGACACGAGGTGGACTTTACGCCTGGGAGTTTGCCCGCGACGGCCGGGATATCCAGGTCCGGGTGGAGGGGCAAGTGATCCTCAACAGCCTGCCGCAGCGCATCGATGCGGCGGAGGCGGGCCTCGGTCTGGCCTACGTTCCGGATGACTGCGTGGCGGAGGCCTTAGCCAGTGGCCGGCTGGTGCAAGTGCTGGCGGACTGGACCCCCACCTTCCCCGGCTACCATCTCTACTACCCCAGTCGACGCCAGCATACCAGCGCTTTCACTCTGTTGCTGGAAACTCTGCGACGCTGATCTCATTGATAAATCTGTCAAATGCTATCGGTAAATGTTTTAGGTGCGTAACTATTACGTTACGTGTAGGATTCAGCGCCATGTCTGAGCTTATCTCCTACGTCAGAATGATGAGAAAGCCAGCATAATGTGCCAGCCGTCATCCACTCCGGCTGCAAACATGGGCATTGACAGGAAACTGATACATCAATGAATACGAAACACGACACTGCAGCGGAGCACCATGCTGCGAAACGCCACTGGCTCAACTCACATGAAGCGGGTTATCACAAAGCGATGGGCAACCGTCAGGTACAGATGATCGCCATCGGCGGCGCTATCGGTACCGGTTTGTTCCTCGGCGCCGGGGCACGTTTACAAATGGCAGGGCCAGCGCTCGCCCTGGTCTATCTGGTCTGCGGCATCTTCTCCTTCTTTATTCTTCGCGCCCTCGGCGAACTGGTTCTCCACCGCCCCTCGAGCGGCAGCTTCGTCTCCTATGCCAGGGAATTCCTCGGTGAAAAGGCCGCTTACGTGGCCGGCTGGATGTACTTCGTTAACTGGGCCATGACCGGGATCGTCGATATCACCGCCGTGGCGCTGTATATGCACTACTGGGGCGCGTTTGGCGATGTGCCACAGTGGGTCTTCGCCCTCGGCGCGCTGGCGATCGTCGGTACCATGAACATGATCGGCGTAAAATGGTTCGCCGAGATGGAGTTCTGGTTCGCGCTGGTCAAAGTGCTGGCGATCGTTGCGTTCCTCGTGGTCGGCACCATTTTCCTCGGCTCCGGTAAGCCGCTGGACGGCAATGCCACCGGCTTCCATCTGATCACCGATAACGGTGGCTTCTTCCCTCACGGCCTTCTGCCGGCGCTGGTGCTGGTGCAGGGCGTGGTCTTTGCCTTCGCCTCCATTGAACTGGTGGGCACCGCGGCCGGTGAGTGTAAAGATCCGGAGTCGATGGTACCGAAGGCCATCAACAGCGTGATCTGGCGTATCGGCCTGTTCTACGTCGGTTCGGTGGTGCTGCTGGTGCTTCTCCTGCCGTGGACCGCCTACCAGGCAGGACAGAGCCCGTTCGTCACCTTCTTCTCCAAACTGGGCGTACCGTATATCGGCAGCGTAATGAACATCGTGGTGTTAACCGCCGCCCTCTCCAGCCTCAACTCCGGCCTCTACAGCACCGGACGTATCCTGCGCTCCATGTCGATGGGGGGCTCCGCGCCGAAGTTTATGTCGAAAATGAGCCGTCACCACGTCCCTTACGCCGGGATCCTGGCGACGCTGGCGGTGTATGTGGTGGGGGTGTTCCTCAACTATCTGGTGCCGTCGCAGGTGTTTGAGATCGTGCTGAACGTCGCGTCGCTGGGGATCATTGCTTCCTGGGGCTTTATCGTGGTGTGTCAGATGCGTCTGCGCAAAGCGATCAAGGAAGGAAAAGCGGCGAAGGTGAGCTTCAGAATGCCGGGGGCGCCATTCACCTCCTGGCTGACGCTGCTGTTCCTGTTCAGTGTGCTGGTGCTGATGGCCTTCGATTATCCGAACGGCACTTACACCATTGGCTCAATTCCATTACTGGCGGTGCTGCTGGTAGCTGGCTGGTTTGGCGTGCGTAAACGCGTGCATGCGATCCACAGTACGGCGCCGACGCTCAGGAAGTAACTGGCAGGACTCCCGGTTTGCCCGCGACGGACAAACCGGGAGGTCAGGATTTAGTTATCCTCAACCAGCTGCGACACGTCGCTACTGTTAATTTCCCGCTTATTACCAGACTCATCGATATAGCTGGTCATCCCCGTTTCTTTATCCAGCTGCGGCTTGCCGTGGGTGACGATCGTCTGACCGCTTTTGGTGGTCATAACGTAGTTGGACGAACAGCCTGCCAGCAGCGCCAGCATCGCACCGGCGCAAATCACCATAAATGGCTTTTTCATTTTATCTCCACTGATTACCACTGCCCGCGCAAGGCGGGAAAGCGTTAAGTGTATAACCATCTGGTTTATCAGGCCAATACGCGTTTGTAACAGAGGGTGAGGTGCCGGGCGGCATGCGGGGCGCGACCTTGACCGATCGTCGTCGCCCCGGGCATCTTACAGCGCGATGCGGATCACGTCGTCCGGCGCGGTGGCCTCTTTCTCACGGCTGGAAGCCTGTTTCACGCTGACATACAGCGTTTTGCCGTCATCAGAAAGCGCCAGGCTGTTGGGGTGAGTCGGCGTTTTAAAGGTCTTCACGATCTTGTAGCGCTTGCCATCGATAACGCTGACTTCCCCGGCCTTACGGTGCGTCACATAGGCTTCATTACGCGTCGGGTTAAACAGCACCGCCAGCGATTCCGGCGCGGCGATTTTCTCCAGCACCTTACCATCGCGGGTATCGACCACCAGCACTTCCGGCTGCTTGCTGTCGGTAATAAAGGCGCGGTGACCGGCGGTATCAAGGCTCAGGTTTAAGTAGAAGTGTGCTTTGCCATCGTCCTGCAATTTCTTGCGCGAAACAATGGTATTGCTCTCGCTGTCGATGGTCAGCAGTTCGCCGTCGGCATTGGTGGTATAGAGGCGTTTCGCCTGCGGATCGATCGCCAGACCCGTCGCCATTGCCCCGGTGCCGGTAATAGTGGTTTTCAGCTTCAGGGTCGCGCCATCTACCACCCAAATCACGCTCTCTTTGCCCAGACCGGTAATGTAGACCGTGTTGGTCTGCTCATTGACCGCCAGCTCGCGCGGTTGCAGTGGGCGTACGGTTTCACTGCGCTGACGCTCGTCCAGCACCAGACGCCCTTTCACGGCGCCGGTTTTGGCGTCAATGGCGGTGACGGTGCTGTCAACGGTATTGCCAAACCACAGCGTGCCGGTGGCATGGTTGATAGCAGCGCCGAACGGCTTCAGATCGTTGTGAATAATCTGCGTCACGTCCAGGGTGGTGGGGTCAAGACGATAAACAATACCGCCCTTGTCCAGTGAGCGACTCTGCGACGTGGCGACCCATAACGCGTTCTCCTGCTGGCTGTAGGCCATTTCGTAGGCCCCTTTTCCGACGGCCTTACGCAGCATCTCATCCGCAGCGTGGGCGCTAAAGCTACCTGCCAGCAGCAGAGAGGTGAATAACAGTGAATGGCGCAGACGCGGCGCGGCAAAATGACGTAGTGACATGACGACTCCCTTTGATAAACCAGTATGTGCTGACCCGACATCGCTTCCGGCGGTAAAGTCCTGGCTTTACCCTTATTTTTGAATGCGAATAGTAATCATTATTTATCTCAAAGTGGAGCGCTAATTGTTGTTGTTCGGTAAATTCATCAGCAAGAAGCACTATCCGTTAACCAACGGCGGTTAATAATTTTCAAATGTTTTACAAACGGGGTAACATATCTACATATGTTCCATTTGGTTCGTCTCCCGAGTACTATCGATGAAAATCCTGTCCGTGCGTCACGCCGCCCTGCCGGCGCTGCTGCTACCGCTGATTGCCGCGGCCCAGACCGCTGATGAACAAACCATGGTGGTGACCGCCGCGCCAACCACTGTTTCTGAACTGGATACCCCCGCCGCCGTCAGCGTGGTCAATGGGGATGAAATGCGCCAGGCCGCACCGCGCGTCAATCTCTCTGAATCACTGGGCGCCGTACCGGGCCTGCAGGTGCAGAACCGGCAAAACTATGCCCAGGATCTGCAACTGTCGATTCGCGGGTTTGGCTCTCGCTCCACCTATGGCGTGCGCGGGCTACGCATCTATGTAGACGGCATTCCGGCGACCATGCCCGACGGCCAGGGGCAGACCTCGAATATCGATATTGGCAGCGTCGACACCATTGAGGTGCTGCGCGGCCCCTTCTCTGCCCTGTACGGTAACTCGTCCGGCGGGGTGATCAACGTCACCAGCCAGACCGGCACCCAGCCGCCCACCGTGGAAGCCAGCAGCTACTATGGCAGCTTCGGTACCTGGCACTACGGGATGAAGGCCACTGGCGCCGTTGGCGACGGCAGCCATGCAGGCGATGTGGATTACACGGTCTCGACCAACCGCTTCACCACTCATGGCTATCGCGATCACAGCGGCGCACGCAAAAATCTGGCGAACGCCCGACTGGGGGTGCGCATCAACGATGTCAGTAAGCTGACGCTGCTGCTGAACAGCGTGGATATCAAAGCCAATGACGCCGGCGGCTTAACCGCCGACGAATGGCGCGATAACCCGCGCCAGTCGCCGCGCGGCGACCAGTATAATACCCGCAAGAATACCCGGCAGACCCAGGCCGGCCTGCGCTATGAGCGCCAGCTGAGCGCCCAAGACGATCTCAGCGTCATGATGTACGCCGGTGAACGTGAAACCACGCAGTTCCAGTCGATCCCGCGCGCGCCGCAGCTGAAACCGAGCCATGCCGGCGGGGTGATCGATCTCACCCGTCACTACCAGGGGATCGATACCCGCCTTACCCATCGCGGAGAGCTGCTGGTGCCCGTCACCCTGACCGCCGGTCTCGATTACGAGAACATGAGCGAGCGCCGTAAAGGGTATGAAAACTTTGTGATGGTCAACGGCGCGCCGCAGTATGGCGAACAGGGCGCGCTGCGCCGTAACGAACGCAACCTGATGTGGAACGTCGACCCCTACCTGCAGACCCAGTGGCAGTTAACGGACAAACTCTCGCTCGATGCCGGGGTTCGCTACAGCTCAGTATGGTTCGACTCGAATGACTACTACATCACCCCAGGCAATGGCGATGACAGCGGTGATGCCAGCTATCACAAGTGGCTGCCCGCAGGCTCGCTGAAGTATGCTCTGACCGACGCGTGGAACGTCTACCTCTCCGCTGGCCGCGGCTTCGAGACGCCGACCATTAACGAACTGTCATACCGCTCCGATAACCAGAGCGGCCTTAATTTCGGCCTGAAGCCCTCCACCAACGACACAGTGGAGATCGGCAGTAAGACGCGGCTCGGCAATGGGCTGCTCACCGCCGCCCTGTTCCAGACCAATACCGATAATGAGATCGTGGTCGACAGCAGCAGCGGCGGGCGCACCAGCTATAAAAACGCCGGCAAAACCCGTCGTCAGGGGATGGAGCTGGGACTGGATCAGCAGTTTGGCGAGAGCTGGCGTCTGAAGGCGGCATGGACCTGGCTGGACGCGACCTATCGCACCAACGTCTGCGACGACGCCAGCTGCAACGGCAACCGCATTCCGGGGATCGCGCGCAATATGGGCTACGCCTCCTTTGGCTATCAGCCGGAGCAGGGCTGGTACGCCGGCAGCGATATTCGCTACATGAGCGACATCATGGCCAATGACGAAAACACGGCTAAAGCGCCTTCCTGGACGGTGGTTGGCCTGACGACCGGCTATAAATGGAGCTACGGCAGGATGGACATGGATCTGTTCGGCCGCGTCGACAACCTGTTCGACCGGGAGTACGTCGGGTCCGTTATCGTTAATGAGTCCAACGGGCGCTACTACGAGCCTGCTCCCGGACGCAATTACGGCATCGGCCTGAACCTCGCCTGGCGCTTCGAATAACACGCCCCTTCCCCGCCGGCGATGATTGGCGGGGAAGGCTTAACGATGTGGCGTTTTCCCCACGGACGCGGGTTAAAGCAGATTTCGCAGGGATAACTCGAAAATGATCTTTTCCGCCTGGCAGGAGAAAGCGATGGCGAGATCGAGTTTAACCTCGTCGCCAACGGCGGCGATGGTGTAATCGACCTGCGGCGGTTCACTGGCCGGCGCCGCGGCGGCAGCACGTTCGCGCACGGCGGCTACGGTGGATTCCGCTTCTTCGCGGCTCGGGAACATTTTCTCAGCCCGGTAGACGCAGTCCTCGTTATCAATGATGGTACCGACATCAATGGCGCAGCCTTTGGTGCTGCATTTATCTACTACATCTTTCATCGTAATAACCTCTCGAGTTTTCTTAAGGATAAGAATCCGCTCACCGAAAAGCAAACCATTAATATCCGTAAGGATTAGCAATTTTTCTATTATATCGCGCCGCGGCGGGCGCCAGCTTGCGCCATCGCAAGGTGAGGCAATATGACTGCCGACGATCGCCTGACGATACGCGATGCCATCGCAGCAATCGTGGCCTCCATCACACTATTCTGCACACCATCTCGTCTGCCTCGCCTCACAGCGTTAGTCTGGTCACAGAACAACGCCAACAAGGAGCTGCTATGGCACTGCCGATGATGATTGATTGCGATCCGGGACATGATGACGCGATCGCCCTGGTCCTCGCCCTCGCCTCGCCGGAGCTGGAGGTGAAAGCCGTCACCGCTTCCGCGGGCAACCAGACCCCGGAGAAGACCCTGCGCAACGTGCTGCGTATGCTGACGCTGCTGAACCGGCCGGATATCCCGGTGGCCGGCGGCGCGTGGAAGCCGTTGATGCGCGATCTGATCATCGCCGATAACGTGCACGGCGAGAGCGGACTGGATGGCCCGAGCCTGCCGGAACCAACCTTTGCCCCGCAGAACTGCACCGCCGTCGAGCTGATGGCCAGGGTGCTGCGGGAAAGCCAGGAGCCGGTGACTCTGGTGGCCACCGGGCCGCAGACTAACGTGGCGTTGCTGCTCGCCAGCCACCCGGAGCTGCACGCGAAAATCGCCCGCATCGTGATCATGGGGGGCGCAATGGGGCTGGGCAACTGGCAGCCGGCGGCGGAGTTTAATATTTTCGTCGATCCGCAGGCCGCGGAAATGGTCTTTCAGTCCGGGATCCCGGTGGTGATGGCGGGCCTTGACGTCACCCATAAGGCGCAAATCCTTTCCGCCGATATCGAGCGATTCCGCCAGATTGGCAATCCGGTGTCGACCATTGTCGCCGAGCTGCTCGACTTCTTTATGGCCTACCACAAGGATGAAAAGTGGGGCTTCGACGGCGCGCCGCTGCACGATCCCTGCACCATCGCCTGGCTCCTCAAGCCGGAGATCTTTACCACTATCGAACGCTGGGTCGGCGTGGAAACGGAAGGAAAATATACCCAGGGGATGACGGTGGTCGATTACTACCATCTGACCGGCAATCGGCCCAATACTACCCTGATGCTGGATGTCGACCGTGAAGCCTTTGTCGATCTGCTCGCCCAGCGGTTAGCTTTTTACGCCTGACACGCCTCCCATGCCCCTTTTCCCTCACGGGAAAAGGGGCAGAGTAAGTTGGATCCGCCGGACTAGTCGTCCGCCGCGACGCGGATCACCACTTTACCGAAGTTCTCACCTTTCAACAGGCCGATCAGCGCCTGCGGCGCCTGCTCCAGACCGTCGATCAGCTGTTCGCGATATTTAATTTTCCCCTCTTGCACCCAGCGCCCCATCTGCTGCTGGAATTCCGCGATCCGATGCCCGTAATCCTGGCCGATAATAAAGCCCTGCATCCGGATGCGCTTCTTGAGGATGGTCGCCATCAGCAGCGGCAGACGATCCGGTCCGTCTGGCAAACCGGTGGCGTTATAGCCGCTTACCAGCCCGCAGACCGGTACCCGCGCTGCGGTATTCAGCAGCGGCAGCACCGCGTCAAAAACCTTGCCGCCGACGTTTTCGTAGTAAACGTCAATGCCCTGCGGGCAGGCCTGGGCCAGCTGTTCGGCAAAATCATCCGCACGATGGTCAAGGCAGACATCAAAGCCTAACGTCTCAACCGCATACCGACACTTCTCCGCGCCTCCAGCGATGCCGACGGTGCGGCAGCCCTTAATTTTGCCGATCTGTCCGACCGTGGCGCCAACCGGCCCGGTCGCCGCAGCGACCACCAGCGTTTCGCCCGCCTTCGGCTGGCCGATGTCCAGCAATCCCATGTAGGCGGTGAAGCCCGGCATCCCCAGAACTCCCAGCGACCATGACGGGTGTTGCGGGTCGTCACCCAGCTTCACCAGTCCGTTGCCGTCGGAGAGTTCATAATCCTGCCAGCCGCTGTAGCCCAGCACCCAGTCGCCGGGTTGATAATCGGCATGATTTGAGGTGACTACGCGACTCACGGTCCCTCCCACCATCACCGCGCCAATGGCCACCGGTGGCGAATAAGAAGGCGCGTCGCTCATGCGCCCGCGCATATAGGGATCGAGCGATAAAAAAACGGTACGCAGCAGAACCTGCCCCGGCCCCGGCGTCGGCACCTCGCTCTCTTCCAGGCGGAAATTCTCTGCCGTCGGTTCACCATGGGGGCGGGAAGCCAGTACCCAGCGGCGATGGCGTTGCGGTTGATCTGTCATAGCAAACTCCTCTTGTTAGCAGACAGTACTGAGGCTAGCTGCTTTATGCGCAACGTGCTTTACCATTAAGAGCCGGATGGCGATTGATTAAGGCGAACCACCAGATAGACGCAGGTCTCCGCGGATTCATTGATAAAGCGACAATCGTTGGGCGGGCCAAGCTCCAGACAATCCCCCTTCTGCATCTCATGACGGGTAGTCCCTTCGACAAACACCAGCTCGCCCTGCTGCAGCCAGATCAGCTGGCGGGCGAGCGCATAGGAAGAGGCCGGCATGGGCACATCGCTGCCGGGCGGCAGCTCAATCTGCACCAGATCTATCGGCAGATCGCTGCGCGGCGAGACGTGGCGGCGGAGATAGTGGCTTTGCGGGTCGTGCCACACCGGCTGGCTGGCAAAGCGCAGCAGCTTACCCTCCTGCATTTCCGCCCGGGCGATCAGCGTCGACATACTGATGCCGAAGGCGCCGGAAAGACGGCCCAGCATCGAGGCCGTCGGGCTGCTTTCGCCGCGCTCGATTTTATGGATCATCGCCCGCGAGGCGCCAGCCCGTTCGGCGAGGTCGTTCAGCGACCAACCGCGGGACTCACGCTCGATGCGGATGCGCGCACTGATGCGCTGATTGAGGTTGTCTTCTATAGTATTCATAACGTAATACTATAGTGTGCACCCACCCATTACACAACTGCTCGTCGGGCCGCGTGCTTACCGGGTCATCCGTAAAAATTATGCGGAAAACGGATGACAGCGCGATGTTCATTATTGTAATAATATCGTACTACTATAGTGTACAAAAAACTGAGGTTTGCTATGTCCATCCGCCCTGCCATTAAAGACGACTGTGCAGCGATCGCCGAAATCTATAACCACGCCGTCGTGCATACCGCCGCCATCTGGAATGATAAAACCGTGGATACCGACAACCGTATCGCGTGGTTTGAAGCCCGCCAGCTGGCCGGCTTTCCGGTGCTGGTGAACGAGGAAAACGGCGTCATCACCGGCTATTCCTCGTTTGGCGACTGGCGCGCGTTTGACGGTTTCCGCCACACCGTGGAGCATTCGGTGTACGTTCACCCCGATCATCAGGGGAAAGGGCTGGGTCGCAAACTGCTGGTTGCGCTGATCGCCGAAGCGCGTCGGCTGAATAAACATGTGATGGTCGCCGGTATTGAATCGCAGAACCACGCTTCGCTGCATCTGCATGAAACGCTGGGCTTTATCACCACCGGGCAGATGCCGCAGGTAGGAACCAAATTTGGTCGCTGGCTGGATCTCACCTTTATGCAGCTGCAGCTGGATGAGCGTCAGGCCCCGGACGGCAAGGCATGAATGCGTCGCTCACCCTCGCCTGTCTGGTTGCCGCCGGCGTTGGTCTCGTGGTGCAGAATACCCTGATGGTGCGCATCACCCAGTCGGCGTCGACGATCCTTATCGCCATGCTGCTCAATTCGCTGGTGGGGATCGTTATTTTCGTGACGATGTTACTGCTGCGCCAGGGCGTCGCCGGCTTTCAGGAGCTGGCCCTGAGCGTGAAGTGGTGGACGCTGATCCCCGGCCTGCTGGGGTCCTTTTTCGTCTTCGCCAGCATCAGCGGCTATCAGACCGTGGGCGCGGCCACCACCATTGCGGTACTGGTCGCCAGCCAGCTGGTTGGCGGGTTGATCATGGATTTAGTTCGCGCCCACGGCGTGCCGGTACGGGCGCTGATCGGGCCGGTATGCGGCGCGGTGATGCTGGTGGTGGGCGCCTGGCTGGTGGCCAGGCGCCAGTTCTGAGCGCATCTTCAGAGGATCGCGCCGCCTTTCGTCAACTGCTCGCGGCGCGCGTCCTGCTCTTCCTGATGCTGTCGCCCATGGTGGGCGATGGCGGTGCGCAGGCGCTGCTGCTGGGTATAGCGTTCCTCACGACTGAGTTGTGGATCATCGCTCAGGGCGATCAGCAGCTCATTCATATGAGTGATAACGCCCTCGGCAAGGGTGTCATCGACTTTGACGATAACCTCATCCAGATGTGCCATCCGGTTCTCCTTTCGCTTAATTCAGCTTCGCTTAATTCAGCTTCGCTTTGGAAAAATCGCTCCCCATCATGCTCACGCGGTAGCCGCTGACGTTGCTACGGGTGGCATAGAAGGTCTTGCCGGTCGCCAGGGTGATCCACGGCGCCTGCTGGTAGAAGATCTCTTGCGCCTGTTCATAGAGTTTGGCACGCGCCTGCGGATCGCTCACCAGCAGCGCTTTCTTCACCAGCGCGTCATAGGACTTATCGCACCAGCGAGCGGCGTTGGAGCCGGTCTGGATATTATCACAGCTGAGCAGCGTGCCGGCAAAGTTGTCCGGGTCGCCGTTGTCCGACATCCAGCCATACAGGGCGCTGTCGTGCTCCCCTTTGCGCATACCGGCAAGGTATTCGCCCCATTCGTAGCTGACAATCTTCGCTTTGACGCCCACTTTAGCCCAGTCGTTTTGGATCATTTCGGCGATCCGCTTCGAGTTCGGGTTGTACGGACGCTGGACCGGCATCGACCACAGGGTCACTTCCGCTCCTTGCTCCAGACCCGCCTGCTTGAGCAGCGCTTTGGCTTTCTGCGGATCGTAGTCATAGTCCGGGAGATCTTTCTTATACCCGAGCATCGTCGACGGGATCGGTGATTTCGCCACGCTGCCGGAATCGAGGAATACCGCCTTGACGATCGCCTGCTTGTCGGTGGCATAGTTTAATGCCTGGCGCACCAGCACATTATCAAACGGTTTTTTCTCCGTGTTGAACGCCAGATAGCCGACGTTCAGCGCCTCAACCGCATGCAGCGCCAGATCTTTATTGCCCTTAATCACCGGGAACTGAACCGGCGAAGGCGCAGGAATAATCTGGCACTCGTTGGTCTGCAGTTTCGCCAGACGGGTCTCGACGTTCGGCGTAATGGAGAAGATCAGGTGCTTAGTCGGCACCTCGCCTTCCCAGTAGTGGGGGTTGGCGATATAGCGGATTTGGGAATCCACTTTATACTGCTGCAGGGCATACGGCCCGGTACCGACAGGCCAGTTATCAACATTCTCCGGCGTCCCTTTCTTCAGCATCGCCTCGCCATACTCCGCCGACAGAATAGAGGCGAAGTCCATGCCCCAGTCGGCAAGAAACGCCGCGTTCGGCTCGTTAAGCACGAACTGGACGTGATAGTCATCGACCTTTTTCACCGACTTAATCAACTTATCGAGGCCCACGTCGTGGAAGTACTCATAGTTCCCCTGCGACACTTTGTGATAGGGATGCTGAGGATCCATCTGGCGCAGCACGGAAAACAGGACGTCGTCGGCGTTAAAATCGCGGGTTGGTTTGAAGAATTTGTTGCTGTTGAACTTCACCCCCTGACGCAGAGTAAAGGTCCAGGTTTTGCCATCCTCAGAGACGTGCCACTCGGTGGCCAGCGACGGGATCGGCGTGTTCTTCACCGGGTCAAAGGTGACCAGGCGGTTATACAGCACCTGCGAGCTGGCGACGAACGACGGGCCGGAGCTGGCGATTTGCGGATTAAAGGACTCCGGAGAGGCTTCTGAGCAGTAGACCAGTGTGTCATTGCCTGCGGCCCAGGCGGCGCCGGCCGGCAGCAGTGCGCTCAGCAGCAGCGCCAGCGTGGTTTTCCCTGTAGACATGGTTATAAGTCCTGATTATTGATTATAAGAACCGTAATATCAGCACAGGCGCCCGCCCCCGGCAAATAATCAATGGCTATCACCTTATGCAAATCACGCTGAAATCGCTGGTTTAATCGGCGTAGCGCTGTTTTTTACGCCAGCAAGTGTCGGGATGTTGTGAGCCACACATAATTCCTGCAAAAAAATGTGCGATAACCGCCCTGCTCACGCTCACTGTCAGTAGTGCCCGGTACACTGGGGGAACCGCAGAACAAGAGGTTTCCACCATGACAATCACCTGCAATCTGTACATTGACGGCCAGTGGCACGATGCCGAAGGCCGCCGCACCTTTACCCGACGCCACCCGGCCCACGACGACGTCGCCTCGGTGGCTGCGGCCGCCAGTCTCGCCGACGGCAAACGCTGCGTCGAAGCCGCGGCCAAAGCCTTCCCGCTGTGGCGTGATACCTCTCCGGCGGAACGACGCCGTTTACTGCTCGACGCGGCGGAACATATGCTGTTGCGGGAGGCTAAATTTATCGCCGCCATGGCGGCGGAGACCGGCGCGACCGCGCACTGGGCCGGCTTTAACGTTCATCTGGCGGCCGATATCCTGCGCGAAGCGGCGGCGCTGACCACCCAAATTGAAGGGCAAATTATTCCTTCCAACGTGCCGGGCAACCTGGCGATGGGCGTCCGCCAGGGGGCGGGGGTGGTACTGGGCATGGCGCCGTGGAACGCACCGCTGATTCTGGCTACCCGGGCGCTGGCAACGCCGCTGGCCTGCGGCAACGCAGTGATCCTCAAGGGCGCGGAGCTGTCGCCGGCCACTCAGGGACTGATTATCGACGCCCTTGACGCGGCGGGCTTCCCACCGGGGGTGGTGAACTATCTTACCTGTGCGCCTGAAGATGCGCCGGCGCTGGTGGAATCGCTGATCGCCCACCCGGCGGTGCGGCGCGTTAACTTTACCGGCTCCACGCCGGTGGGGCGGATTATCGCCCGCACCTGCGGGCAATATCTTAAACCGGCGGTGCTCGAGCTCGGCGGTAAAGCGCCGCTGCTGGTGCTGGACGATGCTGATATCGAGCAAGCGGCGGCGGGCGCGGTTTTTGGCGCCTTCGCCAACGCCGGCCAGATCTGCATGTCCACCGAGCGCATTATTGTCGACAACGCCGTAGCGGAGGTGTTTATCCCGCTGCTGGCCAGGCGCGCCGCCGCCCTGCCCGCCAGCCTGACGGGGCCGGTGGTTGATATGAACACCATCACCCGCTGCAACGCCTTAATCGACGATGCGTTAGCCAAAGGCGCTCGCCTGCTAACCGGTGGTAAAGCCAGCGATACCCACATGGCGCCGACCTTGCTGGACGGCGTGACCCGCGAGATGCGGCTGTGGAACGAAGAGTCCTTCGGCCCGGTAAAAGCGATTATTCGGGTTAAGAATGAAGAAGAGGCGCTGACGGTGGCCAACGACAGTGAATACGGTCTTTCCGCTGCGGTCTACAGCCGCGACAGCGCCAGAGCGTGGAACGTGGCGCAACGTCTGCAAACGGGCATTTGCCATATCAATGGCCCAACGGTGCATGATGAAGCGCAAATGCCGTTTGGCGGCTGCAAAGCCTCGGGCTATGGCCGCTTTGGGGGTCGGGCCGGCATCGCGGAATTCACCGAGCTGCGCTGGATAACACTCCAGACCCAGCCCCGCGAACTCCCTTTCTGAGCCGGTATTCTTTTAACCCTGGCTGGCAATGATCTGCGCCAGCCCTTGCGGATTCTCCCACGCCATCGAGTGCCCCCCGCGGGGCACAATCCCGACCGGGATCCCTTGCGCCTCAGCCAGGTCAATATCGGCATAAGGCAGGGAGAGCTCACCGACGATGAGCCTTTTTTGACAGTGCAGCTGGCAGAGCTGAGTAAACCAGGGGGTATCGCTGCCACGCATCAGGCTGCTGGCGGCCCGCCAGACGGCCCAGGGCGCGCTGTTTTGCAAACAGCCAGCCCATGGCGAGCGCTCCTCAGCCAGCATTCTGGCATAGCCTTCGGCAATAAAGGCCGCCTCTGTCTGCGCCGCAATGCGCCTGCTGTACTCACCGCCGCCGGCAAACAGATTGGGTTCAGAGACCAGCAGCGTGGTCACGCGCTCGCCCAACAGCCTCGCCGCTTCGATGGCGATGCTTCCTCCCATGCTATGACCGAACAGCGCGAAGCGCTGCAGGCGCAGATGGTTAAGTAGCTGCTCCACGACTTGCGCCTGAATATGTATGTTGTAACTAAAGTCGTGCGGTTTATCGCTGTAGCCGAAGCCTGGCAGATCGATGAGTATTTTACGCCGTCCGTTCAGCGCAGGATCGCTGGCGACGCGGGGATAATCGTAGGATGACGCGCAGCCGAGACCGTGGATAAACACCACCGGGAGGCCATCTCCCGGAAGATCGAGCCAACGCAGCGTGGCGCCTGCGACGGAAGAAAAGAAACCGTTCACCTGTATGCCTCCATGATAAAATTACTGGTTTTTTATACAGTAACCTTACCCTTTCCGCCACCCTTTTCTGCCGTCCGGCATCTGGGGTTAAAACAGCGAGACGAGCAGCGCCATCGGGAAGCTGAACGGCCAGGTGGCGCCGATCAACAGGGCCGCCAGCAGGCGGATCACCCGGCTCTCTTTGGTCAAAAACCAGCTAATCACAGCGCATATCACGCCCATAATGGCGTAAAACACCAGCATTTTTTGATATAACGTCATTCTTACTCTTCCTTCCCTGAGGGGCGTTCCATGGTGGGATGATTATCTGCCATGACGTCGTGATTCAGAGATACCTGTATAACAAATTCTGAAACGGGCTGAATATTGAGAATAAAGCCTGATTCGTCTTAATCCGATAGCGCAACCGCAGGCGCCGTACTATACCTTTATGGACTTACTCATTAAGGTGGCGTTATGGATGTCTCCAGCAAAACCGTCATTCTGATTAATGTCTGCGCCGCGTGCGTACTTATCAGCCTGCTGTCCGTGAGATTTGGCTGGTTTTAATGATTTTACTCAGCAACGAAACCTAAAAAAGCAGCCCCCAGGGGCTGCTTTTTTACGCGCGAACACGGGCGATATTATAAAGGTTATAAGCGACAGGTGCTGCCTGGCCTGCCGCAATAACCTTATTAAGCTCCGGGTTATAGTGCGGCAGAAAATTCATCTGTTCGCTATCCCATTCGGCGGCAGCGCAGACGGCCTGCCCCACTCCCGCGTTCTCACAGCCCTGAATGCGTTTTGCCGGGGCGTTACCATAGCTCAGCGTCACAGCGCCGATAGCCAGCAGAATAAAAGCCAAAATTTTCACAACGACATCAACGTTAAAACCTAATATGCGCTAAATGATCGCATGAGCAGCGACGGAAAGTCAAACCCGGGAGCACCCGCAACCCGCCTGCAGCCCGCATTTTGGCCGGACTCACGGAATATTTAATATTCAGAACAAATATCATGCAATAACAGCAAATATTAAATCCTTATTTATAGTCGTGAAATAATTTCGGTTCAGGGCAATTCCATTGGTCTGATAAAGATAATATGTCCCCGTTCTCAGGGGGAAAAGATTGTCGCCGCATTCACCAAAAATGCGATATTCCGCGCAGGGCCTCCATCTTAATACGATAAAAGGCCGCTACAAGCCGTTGTTACATAACCCCTTCATTGTGGATCTCGCGGTTAATCGCCAAAAATAGCGCTAAATGACAACAAATATCATTTGCCTTCCATTCAGATAATACTTACATTCATAACTATTAGTAATGTTTTGGCGCCAGGGCGCTTTTTATATTTCGAGGTGGATATGTCCGGAATCATCACGCTGGTCATCGCGCTGATCCTGCTGGTCGCGGCGGTGTATAATCTTATTTCCTATATTCGTGACCGTCGTAGCGCCAGTTTACCGAGCAAAAAAACCAAGCGCTGAATGGCGGCCAGACGATGCGTTTCCTGATGGTCATTCGGTCTTCATCCCGCGATGCGGCGGGCATAAAAAAGCCCCTGCCAACAGGCAGAGGCCAGTATACGGTCGCGAACCGCGACGCTGTCGCCTCACCCGCCGGGCGCGACGCGCCCAGGGTGACTGGCGGACCCCATCCGGCGCTTATCTCCGGCACTCACATTGGCTTAGCTCTTGAAGGGGCATCAGAATAATCTCATATCCCCCTCGCAGAGTTTTGACAATTTTTGCCATTGTGACTATTAGCGAACTAACACAACCGTCGCGCAATCATCGCCAGCCACTAAAGGGTCAATGCTTTAGCCATGCTTAACCATGACATGGCGGACCACCGTGTAATCCTCAAGGCCATACATCGACATGTCCTTTCCGTAGCCCGACAGTTTCTGGCCGCCGTGCGGCATTTCGCTCACCAGCATAAAGTGGGTGTTGACCCAGGTGCAGCCATACTGCAGCCTGGCACTAAGCCGGTGGGCACGGCCTACATCTTTCGTCCATACTGAGGACGCCAGACCATACTGGGAATCATTCGCCCAGCTCAGGGCCTGCGCTTCATCGCTGAAAGGCGTCACACTGACCACCGGGCCAAACACTTCGCGCTGCACAATGGCGTCTTCCTGCCGGGCGCCGGCAAGCAGCGTCGGCTGGAAGTAATAGCCCGCGCCGTCAGCCCGGCGACCGCCGGTGACCACCTTAATATGCGGTAGTGCCTTTGCGGCTTCCACTGCGGCACTAACCCTTTCAAGATGCGCCAGCGAGCTCAGCGGTCCCAGCTCGGTAGAGGCATCCTCTGGCGCACCCATTTTCAGGCTGGCCACCGCCGCCCCAAGTTTCTCCACCAGTTGGTCGTAAATACCCTGCTGAGCGTAGATCCGGCAGGCAGCCGTGCAGTCCTGGCCGGCGTTATAAAAGCCGAAGGTTCGTACCCCGTCGACTACCGCATCGATATCCGCGTCGTCAAAAACAATGACCGGCGCCTTGCCGCCCAGCTCCATGTGGGTGCGTTTGATCGACGAGGCGGTATGGCTGATGATATGGGCGCCGGTGGCAATCGACCCGGTCAGCGACACCATTCGCACTTTGGCATGCGAGGTCAGCGGGTCGCCTACCGTTTTGCCGCGGCCAAACAGCACGTTGATCACCCCTTCGGGGAAGATATCTTTTGCCAGCTCCGCCAGCTTCAGCGCCGTCAGGGGGGTGATCTCCGAGGGTTTTATCACCACACAATTGCCTGCCGCCAGCGCCGGTGCCAGCTTCCAGGCCGCCATCATCAGGGGATAGTTCCACGGAGCAATAGAAGCCACCACGCCCACCGGGTCGCGGCGGATCATTGAGGTATGCCCTTCGAGATACTCTCCGGCGGCCATTCCCGGCAGGCAGCGGGCGGCGCCGGCGAAGAAGCGGAAGACGTCCGCAATGGCCGGCATCTCATCGTTAATCACGCAGTGCAACGGCTTGCCGCAGTTCAGCGACTCCAGCTGCGCCAGGGTCTCCGCCTGCGCCGCGATGGCGTCCGCCAGCTTCAGCAAACATTCCGAGCGCGTTTTCGGCGTTGTCTGGCTCCAGGCATCGAACGCCCGATCCGCCGCCTCAACGGCGGCATCGACCTGGGCCGCTGTCGCTTCGGCAATCTCCAGGATCACATCGCCGGTCGCAGGGTTGTATACCGGCACCTTTTCGCCTTCACCTGCCACTAACTTACCGTTTATCAAAAGGTTGTGTTGCATAGCATTATCCTGTTTCATGGTTTTATTTCCCGTTTCCGGCGTCGTTATCGCCGTCGCGGGTGAGCCACCAGGCCCCTAAGATTGGTATCGTCGTTACCAGCATCACCAACAGCGCGACAACGTTGGTGACGGGCACATCGCGCGGCCGCCCCAGCTGATTCAGTAACCACAGCGGCAATGTTCGCTCATGCCCCGCGGTAAAAGTGGTGACGATAATTTCATCAAACGACAGGGCGAAGGCCAGCATTCCCCCCGCCAGCAGCGCCGATCCCAGATTGGGCAACACCACGTAGCGAAAGGTCTGCCAGCCGGTCGCGCCCAGGTCCATCGAGGCTTCCACCAGGTTCCACGAGGTCCGACGAAAGCGGGCAATGACGTTGTTAAAGACCACCACCACACAAAAGGTCGCGTGCCCCACCACAATGGTCAGTAGCCCCGGCTCGAGACCGACGGCTTTAAACGCCGTCAGCAGCGCCAGGCCGGTAATGATCCCCGGCAGGGCGATCGGTAACAGCAGCAGTAGCGATACCGCATTCTTACCAAAAAAAGTGCTGCGCCACAGGGCACCTGCAGCCAGCGTGCCAAGTACTAAGGCAATGGCCGTCGACAGGGCGGCAATTTTAAGTGACAACGTCACGGATTCGAGAATATCGCTACGCCCTGCTGCCTCGCTAAACCAGCGTAGCGTCAGCCCCTGCGGCGGAAAGCTGAAGGCCGCATCCTCCGTATTAAAAGCATAGATGGCAATGATCAGCAGCGGGAAGTGGAGGAACACCACGCCGCCCCAGGTCGCCAGTTGCAGATACCAGGGTGCGCGTTCAGAGTGCATCGAAGGCTCCCAGACGTTTCACGAACGCCAGATAAAGGGCAATCAGCACGATCGGCACGAGGGTGAACGCCGCCGCCATCGGCATATTGCCTATCGCCCCCTGCTGCGAGTAGACCATGTTGCCGATAAAGTACCCCGGCGGCCCGACCAGCTGCGGCACGATAAAGTCGCCCAGCGTCAGCGAGAAGGTGAAAATCGATCCGGCGGCAATACCAGGGATAGCCAGCGGCAGAACCACATAGCGGAAGGTCTGTCGTGGCCCGGCGCCAAGATCGGCCGACGCCTGCAGCAAGGAGCCCGGAATGCGCTCCAGCGCCGCCTGCACCGGCAGGATCATAAACGGCAGCCAGATGTAGACGAACACCAGAAAGCGTCCCAGCCCGGAGGTGGACAAGGTGTTGCCGCCGATCGCCGGGACGGTCAGAAGCGCATTCAGCGCCCCTTCCAGTCCAAGATGGCTCAGAAACCACTGCGCCACACCATCTTTGGCCAGCAGCAGTACCCACGCGTAGGCTTTGACGATATAGCTGGCCCACATCGGCAGCATCACCGCGATATAAAAGAAAGCCTTCATTTTGCCGCTGGTATAGCGAGCCATGTACCAGGCCATCGGCAGCGCCAGCATGGCGCTGGCGAGCGTCACACTCAGGGCCATTACCAGGGTACGGACAATAATGTCGTAATTGGCGGGATTGAACAGCGCCCGCAGGTTGGCCAGCGTAAAGTCGCTGGTCACCGACATGGTGAAGTCGTCAAAGGTATAAATACTCTGCCACAGCAGGGTCAGGAGCGATCCCAGATAGACGATACCAAACCACATCAGCGGCCCGAGCAGCAGTAAAAACAGGCCCAATGCTGGCCGACGCCAGAAGATCCCGGATACGCGCCCGGCCTGCGCAGGAATCATCGCCATGGTCATCTCAGCCTCCGCTTTCCAGCGGGGTCATCGCCGACCGCGACCATGACGCCAGCACCGTTTGCCCCATTCGCGGGGCGCTGGCTGCCGCCGCGCCATCGATATTCGCCTGGCTGACCAGCAGCTTGTCCCCCTCCGCCAGCCTGAGCTCAATCCGCGTCGCCGCCCCCTGATACTGTACCGCCTGCACTACGCCCTGAACCTGAACCTCGCCGCCGCCCTGCAGGCGAACATGCTCCGGACGCAGCGACCAGCTACCCGGCATGCCGCACAATCGCCGGGCCGCCTCGGCTTCAAAAACGTTGGCGGTGCCGACAAAGCCAGCGACAAACGCGGTCTTCGGATGCAGATAGAGATCCTGCGGCGCATCCACCTGTTCGATGCGCCCATTGTTAAACACCGCCACGCGGTCTGACATCGACAACGCTTCGCTCTGGTCGTGGGTCACGAAGATAAAAGTTATCCCCAGCGACTGCTGCAGCTTTTTCAGCTCCACCTGCATCTGCTCGCGCAGCTTCAAATCCAGCGCACCCAGCGGCTCATCGAGCAGCAGCACCCGCGGCTGGTTCACCAGCGCCCGGGCAATAGCGACCCGCTGCCGCTGGCCGCCGGAGAGCTGAGAAGGCTTACGATGATGAGCAAAGCCAAGGGCCACCTTTTCCAGCGCTTCCTGGGCGCGGGCATGGCGCGCTTTCTTCGCCATGCCTTTGACCATCAGGCCGTAGGCGACGTTGTCGAGGATCGACATATGGGGAAACAGCGCATAGTCCTGGAACACCGTATTCACATCCCGCTGCCAGGGCGGCAGTTCGCTGGCCGGCTGACCGAAAATACGAATGGTGCCGCCGGAGAGCTGCTCGAAACCGGCAATCAGCCGCAGGCAGGTGGTCTTGCCCGAGCCGGATGGCCCCAGCATCGAGAAAAATTCCCCATCGCGAATGCCTATGCTAACCCCATCTACGGCCCGCACATCGCCGTACAGGCGCGATACATTCTGAAACTCGACCGCGTACGTCATTGTCTGCCTCCCGTCCTTAGCGGCCGCCCATTATCGCAATATAGTCCTGAGTCCATCTGCTGTAGGGTACGTATTTCCCGCCTTCGGCAACCGGCGTTTTCCAGAAATGGATCCGGGTAAACTGGTCATAGCCGTTGGTTTCACAGCCTTTGTCACCGAGCAGCGCGCTGGCTTTACACCCCTCTGGCACCACCGGGAGCGAGCCGAACCACGCCGCCACATCGCCCTGCACCTTCGGCGTGAGCGACCAGTTCATCCATTTGTAGGCGCAGACCGGATGCTTCGCTTCGCTGTGCAACATGGTGGTATCCGCCCAGCCGGTCACCCCCTCCTTCGGAAACACGGTGGCGATGGGCTGGCCTTCAGCCTTCAGGCCGTTGGCCTGATAGGGCCACGAGCTGGAGGCGGCCACCCCTTCATTTTTGAAGTCGTTCATCTGCACGGTGGCGTCATGCCAGTAGCGATGGATCAGCGGCTGCTGGTCGCGCAGTACTTTCAGCACCGCGTTATACTGGGTTTCGGTCAGTTGATAGGGATCTTCGATCCCCAGCTGCGGCTGGGTGGCTTTGACAAACAGCGCGGCGTCAGCGATATAGATCGGGCCATCATAGGCCTGCACGCGTCCCTGATTGGTTTTGCCGTCCGGCAGGTTCTGTTTAACGAAGACCACGCTCCAGCTGTCCGGCGGCGTCGGGAATACGCGGGTGTTGTACATCAGCAGGTTCGGCCCCCACTGATACGGCGTGCCGTAGGCTTTACCGCCGACGTTAAACCATGCCCCTTGCGCAATGCGTGGGTCGAGGGTGCGCCAGCCGGCAATCAGCGCGGTGTTAATCGGCTGAACGCGTTTGCCCATGATCAGACGCAGCGAGGCATCGCCCGACGCGGTCACCAGATCGTAGCCCCCCTTGGCCATCAGGCTGACCATCTCGTCAGAGGTAGCGGCGGTTTTGACATTAACCTGACACCCGGTCTCTTTTTCAAACTGGGTGACCCAGTCGTACTGCTTGTCAGTCTGGCCGCGTTCGATATACCCCGGCCAGGCAATAATATCGAGCCGCCCTTCCGGTTTATCCAGCGAGGCGAGTGGCTCCGCCGCCTGCACGGTCAAACAGGCCATACTCAGCACATAAAGGCTGCAACGGGCAAATTTTTTGCTCATCAGGTGTTACTCCTGTCACAAGGTAATTAGCGGCAGCCGTGCCGTAAAAATATCTCCTGAAATAAGGGTAGTCAGCGGATTAACGCCCCCTGGGGAATTTATTCAGGTTGTGACCCGGGACGCATTACGCAAAAATCGCCAACACAAGCAGGACTTTATGGATTATAGACAACGAGTTAGAGAAAAAGGAGGGGTATGCGTATTTCCTATGATGAGCGCCGGTAAAATAATGACCGGCCTCAATAAAAACTCACCCGCGTTTATTTTTGTCGAGAGTTTATGGCGACGGAAAATAGCCTGAGTCGTCAGGTAAGCTGCTCACGAATAAGTTCACCCAACCGCCTCACCCCCTGCTCTTCGCGTTCCCCCCAGCCCCAGGCGGTATTAAAACGGAAAAATGAGGTCCAGCTGGCGGAGGTGGAGAACATTTTTCCTGGGGCAATGCTGATGTGCGAGGCCAGCGCCCGGGCGCTTAGCTCACTGGCGTCGGCCCCTTCCGGCAGTTCAATCCACAGAAAGTAGCCGCTGTCGCTGTGGTGGACGATAACCTCCGGCGGCAGATGGCGCAGCAGCGCCTGCCAGGCCAGCTGTTTACGCTCCGCCAGCTGGCGGCGCAAACGGCGCAGGTGGGCGTCATAGCGCTTGGTGGACAGATAATCCACCAGGGCTAGCTGCATCGGCGAGCTGGTGGAGAGCGTACTCATCAGCTGCAGTTGCTGGATCCGCCGCGCCTGTTTGCCGGCCGCCACCCAGCCGATACGAAACCCGGGCACCAGACATTTTGAAAACGAGCTGCAGTGCAGCGTCATATCCTGATGGTCCCAGTATTTCGCTGGTAACGGTTTCTCGCGACCAAAGTAAAGCTCGCTGTAGACATCATCTTCTATCAGCATCACGTTATAGCGCGCCAGCAGCGCCACCAGCGCCGCTTTTTTTTCGGGGCTAAGGGTGAAGCCGAGCGGGTTCTGCCCGTTGGTCATTAACCAGCAGGCCTTGACCGGGTAATTTTGCAGGGCCGCTTCCAGCGCCGTCAGGTCAATGCCCTCTTTGACGTCGGTCGCCACCGACAGCGCCTTCAGGCGCAGCCTCTCCAGCGCCTGCAGGGCGCCGTAGAAACAGGGGTTTTCCACCACCACCCAGTCGCCCGGCTCGGTCACTGCCTGCAGACTGAGGTTAAGCGCCTCCAGCGCCCCGGCGGTAATCACGATCTCGTCCGGCGAGATGTTCATCCCCTGCAGGGCATAGCGTCGGGCAATGGCGTGCCGCAACTCCGCATTGCCCGGCGGCAGGTTCTCAATGACGCTCATGGCGGTGGCGGTTTTGCTCACCTGCGCCAGCGAGCGGTTAAGCTGCTGCAGCGGGAAGAGACGCGGGTCCGGAAAGGCCGAGGCAAAGGGCAGCATCGACGCCTGGCGGCTGGCCTGTAGCACCTCAAAGATATAGGTATTGATATCGACAGCTTCATCGCGGGTCACCTGGGCAGGCGGCGCCGGCTGTCTAAGCTTCACCGGCTGAGGGGCGACATAATAACCCGACTGCGGACGGGCGACGATGCGCCCCTGGCTTTCCAGCAGCTGATAGGCATGGCTGACGGTCATAAAGCTCATGCCGCTGCTGATCACCTGCTCGCGCAGCGACGGCAGCCGATCGCCAGGCAACCAGACGCCAAGCGCGATCTGTTCGGTCAGCTGTTGCGCCAGCTGTTGATACTTTTTCATTGCGGCCGTCCCCGTACGATAACCTCCCATTATCATATATCAGTTATAAAAAAATCATAGTTTGCTGTAACTGTTATATCTGCAGCGGCAGTCGCGTCCCGTCATAGCACGGGATAGGTTTAAAATATCACCACCCAGAATAGTGAGATTAACGCAAACCAGAAGATAATCATCACGCCGAGCGTAATGCACAAACTCTGTAATCCTTTTTCAGACATGGGCATTCCTTTTTATTTATTCCCGAGCGCATACAGTACAAATTACCCACGGAGTCGACAATTTATTATTATTTAATTTACGATTAACCCGCTCAGCGTTTTTACTTATTCTCATACTAATGCGTGAGAATAAATGACGCTAAAACTCGTTGTGCATTATCGCAAGAATTAATACAGCACCGTGTGATATTCGGGATATATTATTCCGGCCAGAAACAGTGCCGTGCCGGCGGCCGAGTCCGCCGATCAACCGCACCCGGGATAACGGCCAAATCTCCGCTGGTCTGTTGGTTAAGCGACCCACCCCATCGGTATTTATTCGTACCGGCCGATGATCTGGACGCGAGGTGAAAAATCATAACAGAGGCCAACTGTTATGATAAAAAATGGCGCGACTGCCTCTGCCCCCCAGCCACCACCCTGCCTAAAATTGCGCTGAATCAATTTTGTAGTGGAGTCCTGCATGTTCGGTCTTGATGCATTCCATCTTGCGCGAATTCAATTCGCCTTTACGGTCTCATTTCATATTATCTTTCCCGCCATTACTATTGGGCTGGCCAGCTACCTGGCGGTACTCGAAGGTCTGTGGCTAAAAAGCAAAAATCCCACCTGGCGCTCGCTGTACCACTTCTGGTCGAAAATCTTCGCCGTCAACTTCGGCATGGGGGTGGTTTCCGGGCTGGTGATGGCCTATCAGTTCGGCACCAACTGGAGCGGTTTCTCTCAGTTCGCGGGGAGCATTACCGGCCCCCTGCTGACCTATGAAGTCCTGACAGCGTTCTTTCTGGAAGCGGGCTTTCTCGGGGTGATGCTCTTCGGCTGGAACCGGGTAGGGCCGGGGCTGCATTTTTTCGCCACCTGCATGGTGGCGCTGGGCACCATCATCTCGACCTTCTGGATCCTCGCCTCCAACAGCTGGATGCAGACCCCGCAGGGGTTTGAGATCGTTGACGGCCAGGTGGTGCCCGTCGACTGGCTGGCAGTGATCTTTAACCCGTCGTTCCCCTACCGCTTACTGCATATGACAGTGGCGGCGTTTCTCAGTAGCGCGCTGTTTGTCGGCGCCTCGGCGGCCTGGCATCTGCTGCGCGGCAATCAGTCGCCGGCGATCCGTAAGATGTTCTCGATGGCGCTCTGGATGACGCTGCTGGTTGCCCCCGTCCAGGCGCTGATCGGCGATATGCATGGTCTGAATACCCTGAAACACCAGCCGGCGAAAATAGCCGCCATTGAGGGCCACTGGGAAAACCCGCCGGGCGAGGCAACGCCGTTGCTGCTGTTTGGCTGGCCTGATATGGCGCAGGAGCGCACCCGCTACGGGCTTGAGATCCCGGCCCTGGGCAGCCTGATCCTCACCCACAGCCTTGATAAACAGGTGCCGGCCTTGAAGGAGTTCGCTCCTGAGGATCGCCCGAACGCTACCGTGGTGTTCTGGTCGTTTCGCCTGATGGCCGGTCTTGGCATGCTAATGCTCCTGCTCGGCGTACTGGCCCTGTGGCTGCGTCGCGGCGGCCGACTGTACCATTCCCGGCCATTTCTGCGCTTTGCGCTATGGATGGGCCCTTCAGGACTGATTGCTATTCTCGCCGGCTGGGTGACCACCGAAGTGGGCCGTCAGCCATGGGTGGTGTATGGCGTTCAGCGCACTGCTGACGCCGTTTCCGCCCACGGTGACCTGCATATGTCGGTCAGTTTATTGACCTTTATCGTGGTCTACAGCGCCGTCTTCGGCGTCGGCTACAGCTATATGCTGCGCCTGATCCGCAAGGGGCCGCAGGAGGTGCAGCCCGCGACAACCGGTACGCCAGCCCGCCCGCTGTCCGCCGCCACTGAAGGTTATCTGCAGAAGGAGTCCCGCTAATGGGTATCGAATTATCGGTGATTTGGTTCGTGATTATCGTCTTTGCCACGCTGATGTACATTGTCATGGATGGCTTTGATCTGGGCATCGGGATGCTGTTCGGCACAGTACGGGGCAGCACCGAGCGCGACGTAATGGTCAACAGCGTCGCCCCGGTGTGGGATGGCAATGAGACCTGGCTGGTACTGGGCGGCGCTGGTCTGTTTGGCGCTTTTCCCCTCGCCTACGCGGTGATAATCGACGCCCTGTCGATCCCCCTGACCCTGATGCTGATCGGCCTGATTTTTCGCGGCGTCGCCTTTGAGTTTCGCTTCCAGGCCACGCCGTCGCACCGGCCATTCTGGGACCGTGCCTTTTTTGGCGGTTCCCTGCTGGCGACCTTCAGCCAGGGCGTGGTGGTCGGGGCGGTGATCAACGGTTTCCCGGTCAGCGGCCGTAGCTTCAGCGGCGGCATGTTTGACTGGCTGACCCCGTTCAGCCTGTTTTGCGGACTCGGGCTGTGCGTGGCCTATGCGCTGCTCGGCGCCACCTGGCTGGTGATGAAAAGCGAAGGCGCGCTGCAGCAGCGGATGCGAAGCGCATCGCGGCAGCTGCTGGTTGCCCTGCTGGCGGTGTTTGCCGTCATCAGCCTGTGGACTCCGCTGGCGCACCCGGCAATTGCCGCCCGCTGGTTCAGCCTGCCGAATCTCTATTTCCTGCTGCCGGTGCCGCTGCTGGTGATCCTCATCAGCGGCTGGCTGTGGCGTACGCTGCATCAGCGCGACCGCCATGTTTCGCCCTTCACGCTGACGCTGGGCCTGGTCTTTCTCGGCTTTAGCGGACTGGGGATCAGCATCTGGCCGCATATTATCCCGCCGGCCATCACGCTGTGGCAGGCTGCCGCTCCCCCGCAAAGCCAGGGCTTTATGCTGGTGGGCGCACTGCTGATTATTCCGGTCATTCTTGGCTACACCTGCTGGAGCTATTACGTGTTCCGCGGCAAAGTTCAGCCCGGGGAGGGATATCACTGATGCATACTGCCTGGCCTAAACGTCTGCTGTGGCTGATCGCGCTCTGGGGAGGCAGCGTACTGACGCTGGCCGCCATCAGCCTGCTGTTTCGCCTGCTGATGACCGCCGCAGGGCTAAAAGTCTGAGTGGGATGCAGAGAAGTCCGAAAAGGGATTTCTCCATCTTATCTTCACTTTTGCCTGATGAAATACGGCGATACATCAGAAGAAAGGATATTGCTATGAAGAAGTTAGCTTTACTGTCCGCCGTGATGACGCTGGGAATATCGTCATGGGCGTTCGCTGCCGACAACCCGCCACCGCCGCCAGAAAAAGGCGCGCAGCATCAGGGTAAACCGCTGGCGAAAAACGGCCAACACGATGGTAAGCAAGCGCAACACAACGGCAAGCAGCCACAACGAGATGGCAAACAGCCGCAGCGTGACGGCAAGCAGCCGCAGCATGGTGGCAAGCAGCCGCAGCGTGATGGCAAGCAGCCGCAGCATGACGGCAAGCAGCCGCAGCATGACGGCAAGCAGCCGCCAAAAGGCGGCGAGCACAGCGGGAAACCGCTGCCGCCAAAAGCATAACCCCTCAGGCCTGGCCTTCTGCGCCAGGCTTTTTTTCACCTTCTTTCAGCTGACATTGACAAACTCTTGCCCTTCTTTGAGAAGCCGAGAAAAAAACCTGCACAACGCCTGGCATAGTAAGCCCACCCCATTGATTCGCAGAGTAAAGGTATGTTGAGGAGAAGCATGAGCGCGCTGCTGTTGCTGTGCGCGCTGTTTTCAGGACATCTGCTGGCCCACCGCCAGGGGCACGATTACTTTCCGGTGCAGAGCCTCGAACAGCAGCTGCTGCACGAGGCGGACAGCGACGAGCTTCGCAGCCAGTGCGAGGAGGCCGCCGCCGATCTGAACGAGCATCACCGCTGGCAGGATGCCCGCAAACCGCGGGCGCCGCATTGCCCGTAGCGTCGCGCTGGATCAGGCTCCTTTGCGCTTCGGCAGGGTCTTCATCAGCTCATCCGGGCTGACGGAGGCGACGATGCTCCCGGGAAGCGGCATTTTGAGGATGTGGTTTTTAATCTTCCCGACGACATGCATTTCGCACGGGCGACAGTCAAACTTCAGGGTCAGCACTTCATCGCCGTGGATCAGCTGCATCGGCGTGGCTTTCCAGCTCTTGATGGAGCCTTTCGCCTGTTTCGGACAAAGATTAAACGCAAACCGCAGGCAGTGTTTGGTGATCATCACCGGCACATCGCCCTTCTCTTCGTGCGCTTCATAGGCGGCGTCAATCAGCTGCACGCCATAGCGCTGGTAAAAGGCCCGCGCCTTATGGTTATAGACGTTGGCGAGGAAGGAGAGATGGGTCTCCGGATAGACCGGCGGCGGTACGGAGACCGGCTTGCGGGTGCCGCGTTGCCAGGCGTTGAGGCGCGCTTCGTCCAGCATTTCAGCCGTTTCACGACGCAGCTGGTTGAGCAGGCTGTTGGGGACAAACAGCGGCGGCAGGTTGACCTGCACGTCGCGTGGGTAGTAAATGGTCTGCCCCAGTTTTGTGACGCCGTCACGCAAATTGGCCAGCGCTTTTTCTGCCTGATTGGCTTCGGCGAACGCTCCGTCGAGAGTATGGGTCACGCTGACGCCATCTTCACAGGTCATGGTCAGAACCAGCTGTTCCTGCCAGCCGCTCAGCGTAACGTCCACGGCGATGCGGCGTTCGCTGGAAGTCTTCAGAAGCGCCTGCTGCCAGTTGTGATCGAGGTTACGGTTGAGCGCCTGGTGCGGACGCGCTTTGTGCAGATCCGCCGGCATCTCGTTCGGCCACACCCGATAGCGATTTTCGCCGGTTTTCTCCACCGTATTGGCACGGAAGCCCACCACTTCACGCTTGATCATCACGTTAAGGCCATCGCCGTTGGTTAACGGTTCGCTCACTTCGACATCAAGATGGTCTTTCCCCACCTTCAAGACTTCGCCCACCGGCAGCCCGATAAATTTCGGCGAATCAAACGCGCCGATATCGCCTTTGCGGGCATTGACGAAGTAGTCGGTACTGCCGCGATGGAAGGTTTTATCGGTAGAGGGAATGAAGAAGTGCTCGGTGCGCCCTGCCGAGGCGCGCGCCAGATCGCCGCGGTCTTCGATAATGGCATCCAGCATTTGACGGTAGTGCGCAGTGATGTTTTTCACATAACTCATGTCTTTGTAACGGCCTTCAATTTTGAAGGAACGTACCCCGGCGTCGATCAGCGCCGCCAGGTTGGCGGTCTGATCGTTGTCCTTCATCGACAGGAGATGTTTTTCATAGGCCACCACCCGCCCCTGATCGTCTTTCAGGGTATACGGCAGGCGGCAAGCCTGCGAGCAGTCGCCCCGGTTGGCGCTACGTCCGGTCTGGGCGTGCGAAATGTTGCACTACCCGGAATAGGCCACGCACAGCGCGCCATGAATAAAGAATTCAATGGTGGCGTCGGTATGGTCATAAATAGCTTTGATCTGACTGAGATTCAGTTCACGCGCCAGCACGATCTGGCTGAAGCCAGCGTCGGAGAGAAATTTCGCTTTTTCCACGCTGCGGATATCACACTGGGTGCTGGCGTGCAGCTCAATCGGCGGCAGATCCAGCTCCATGATCCCCATATCCTGCACAATCAGCGCGTCAACGCCCGCCTCATAAAGATCGGTAATCAGCCGCTGCGCCGGCTCCAGCTCATCATCATGCAGAATGGTGTTCAGCGTGACAAAGATTTTGGCGCCATAGCGATGGGCAAAAGGCACCAGACCGGCGATGTCGCTCAGGCTGTTGCTGGCATTGTGACGAGCGCCAAAGTCAGGCCCACCGATATAAACGGCGTCGGCGCCGTGGAGGATCGCTTCGCGAGCGATACCGGCGTCGCGGGCAGGACTAAGAAGTTCAAGACGATGATTGTGCAGGCGCATACGCGTGTTGTTATCCAGTATAAGGGGGTCGAAATGGCGGCTATTGTAGTCAGAACCGGGCACAGACGAAAACCTTTTCCACCGTCGCGCGACGACGAATTTTCATTTTTCAGCAAAGTATTGACGGAAAAGATAGTTCCTTCACATCCTCGCGCAGCGTACTGTCATCTCGTATTCCGGATTTTCCTCGTCACGTTGTGAGTGGTTATCATCAGTCATCTTGTCTGGCCGCGGGTTCGCCCGCGGTTTTTTCTTTTGGATAATGGATAAGAGAATGGAAATGGGCCGCCTGAACGCCGCGGTTACGATACGCATGCGCCTCATCGCCGGCGAAGCGCCGTCCCTCCCCTGGCTGCAGTAAATGCCACTCCCCCTGTAAACAGAGATCCAGGGCGCCGCTAATCACCACCACATGTTCAATCACCCCTTTCTCATGCGGCGTCGATTCGCTCAACGCGCCGGGGGCAAGGGTTATCGAAAAATGGTCAAAGCGCAGCTCCGGATCCCACGGGAAGACCGGGGTCACCACCATCGCCTGCTGCTGCGGATCAAAAGCGGAAGGCGCTGCGCTGGCGTCCGGAACGATAAACGCCGAAAACGGCACGTTCAGCCCGGTGGCAATCTTCCACAGCGTCGCCACCGTCGGGCTCGATTCATTACGCTCAATCTGCCCCAGCATGGCTTTCGACACCCCCGTCTCTTCTGCCAGACGCGAGAGACTCCAGCCACGCTGCTGGCGCAGGGTTTTGAGCGTTGCCGCCAGATGTTGCGCAATATTCATCCTACCTCCTGACTTGTACAGGCAAGAGTATATCCCCATTTGCCTGATTCTACAGGGCGTTTCTCGGCATATCACCGTGAGAACAGGTGTCTTACGCTCTCCACATCCGCACCTTGTGCGCTATAACGCACAGTGATAGAGTATTCGTATGTTATAACGCACAAGAGAATCCTATGCGCTCGTTTACCCTTCCTCTTCCTACTCTGTTGGCGGGTTTCGTCGCTGTACTGGTGGGCTACGCCAGTTCAGCCGCCATTATCTGGCAGGCTGCTGCGTCTGCTGGCGCTACCCCCGGGCAGATCGCCGGCTGGATGACGGCCCTTGGCCTCGCCATGGGTATCAGCACCCTTGCGCTGAGCGGCTGGCGTAAAGTTCCTGTGCTCACCGCCTGGTCAACGCCGGGCGCCGCGCTGCTGGTCAGCGGTCTACAGGGAGTCACCCTCGCCGAGGCCGTGGGGGTGTTTATCTTTGCCAACGCGCTGATCGTCCTTTGCGGCGTGACGGGCCTGTTTGCCCGGCTGATGAAGATCATTCCCCATTCACTGGCCGCCGCGATGCTGGCCGGGATCCTGCTGCGTTTCGGTTTGCAGGCCTTCGCCGGCTTACAGGACCATCTGCTGCTGTGCGGCGGCATGCTCGCCGCCTGGCTTCTCTGTAAAGCGCTGTGGCCCCGCTTCGCGGTAGTCGCCGCGCTGGTGGTGGGGGCGCTGATCGCGGCGGCCTCCGGGGACGTCGCCAGGACGGCCGTACCGCTGGCCTTCGCGGCACCAGAGTGGATCGCGCCGCAGTTTACCCCGGCGCTGCTGCTCAGTGTCGGCCTGCCGTTTTTCCTCGTCACCATGGCCTCGCAGAACGCCCCCGGGTTCGCCACGCTGCAGGCATCCGGCTACACCGTACCGGTATCGGCACTGCTCGTCGCCTGTGGAGGTCTGGCGTTGTTGCTGGCGCCGTTTGGGGTCTACTCCATCTGCATCGCGGCGATCACCGCTGCGATTTGCCAGAGTCCGGAGGCGCACCCGGATCCGCAACAGCGCTGGCTGGCGGCCATGGCCGCAGGCGGTTTTTATCTGCTGGCGGGTCTGTTCGGCGGGTCGATCACCGCCCTGATGTCGGCTTTACCCGCGGCGTGGATCCAGATGCTGGCCGGCCTGGCGCTGCTTGGCACCATCGGCGGCAGCCTGTTTCAGGCGGTACATCAGGCCAGTGAACGCGATGCGGCAGTACTGACCTTCCTGGTCACCGCCAGCGGCGTGACGCTGGCGGGAATTGGGTCGGCTTTCTGGGGCGTGGTGCTTGGTGGGGTAAGCTATGGCGTGTTATCCGCGCTGCGCCGCCCTTAGCTGGGACGGCGTCAGGCCGGTGGCCGCTTTCACCCGATGGCTGAAATGGCTGGCGGAGCTGAAGCCGCAGACCAGCGCAATCTCCGTTAACGGCAGCGCGCTGTGGCAGAGCAGATTTTGCGCCCTGGCCATTCGCTGCTGCATCACATATTGATGCGGGGCCATATTCAACGACTGGCGGAACATGCGGGCAAAATGGAACTCACTGAGTCCCGCCTGCTGCGCCAGGTCGGCCAGGGTCAGCGGCTGATCGAGGTGGGCATCGATCCAGGCCAGCACGTGACGCTTCACGCCCGGCGCCAGCCCTCCGGTGACCGTCGGCAAACGCCACTGCACGGTGGAGTAGTGCTGGATCAGATGGGTGAGCAGTAAGCTGCTGGCGGCGCTGAGGGTCAACTGGTTCGCCGGCTGTCGCCAGTCATTGGCCAGTAAAAACTGGCGGTACACCGCGGTGATTTTATCATCGCTGGCGAAGGTTTTTTCCTGCAGGGTGAAGTTTGCCGGGCTACGATCCCACACCTCTTCGCCGACGCGGCGCAGGTGCTCATCGGTACAGTAGAGATGCACAAAAGACAGATCGCCGCGGATATCCCAGACGCTCTCATCGCCTTTCGGCATCAGACAAAAGCGATCCGGGCCGCCGCCATTTTTCCAGCCGTGCGGCGTCTTTTGATAGCTTTCATAGCCATCGGCGACGTACAGGCTCAACGTATGGTGATCGCTGCGCACCGTCACGGTATCGCAATTGTTGTACCAGGCGGCCAGTTGAATTCCGGAATTCAGCTCCACCGTGCCCCGCAGCACCGCGTTCTGTCGCCGTAATGTTTCAAACGTCCCGTAACCCATTGCCTTCACGCATCTGCCCGTAAAAGCTCTAGTCTAGGGAGACTCCGGCGCGGTTTCCAGTCCTCACCGCAGGCGAATGACAAATAAGCGCAAGAATTTGCAAGCCGACAACAAGCGGGTGAAAGCTGCCGGTTGCGACAGGCGGCATACTCCTCCCTTCAACAAGCAGAGGAGAGTCAGGGTGAACGCATTACTTTATGCACTCGTTGTCGTGATCTGGGGGACAACGTGGATTGCGATTTTTTTACAACAAGGGCCGGTGGCGGCGCCGGTATCCATTTTTTGGCGCTTTGCCGTGGCCAGCATCACGATGCTGACGATTCTGCTTGTCACGCGACGGCTACGGCCGCTGGGCGCGAAAGATCACTTTTGCTGCCTGCTGCAGGGCTGCTGCGTCTTCTGCTTTAATTTCTGGTGTTTTTATACCGCCGCGGCCTGGATCAACACCGGTCTGGAATCGGTGATCTTTTCCATGGCCGTACTGTTTAACGCCATTAACAGCTTTCTTTTTTTTCGCCAGCAGCCGCCGGGCCGCTTCTGGGCCGCCGCCGCGCTGGGCCTCGCCGGTATCGTCACCCTGTTCTGGGATGACCTGCTGGCCAACGGGTTGAACGCCTCGCTGCTGTGGGGGATCGGTCTGAGCGCCCTGGGCACCTACGGCTTTTCACTGGGCAATATGTTCAGCATTCGCCACCAGCGGCGAGGGCTGGAAACCCTCACCACCAACAGTTGGGCGATGCTCTACGGGACGCTGGTGATGGGCGCGATCGCCCTGCTACGTGGCGATAATTTTATGCCGGAGTGGACCGTCAGCTACCTCGGCGCCCTGCTTTACCTGGCGCTGTTCGGCTCGGTCATTGCCTTTGGGGCCTATTTCACTCTGGTGGGGCGCATTGGCGCCAGCAAAGCCGCCTACAGTACGCTGCTGTTTCCGCTGGTCGCATTATCCATTTCCACCGTCTATGAAGGGTATATCTGGCACAGCAACGCCGTGATCGGGCTGGCGCTGATCCTGTTGGGTAACCTGGTAATGTTTGCCAAACCGGAACAGCTGCTGCTGCGCCGAAGGCTGGCCTGAGGAGACAGAAGAGAAACAGCGCCGTCGTCAGACGGCGCTGGCACGATTAACGCTGAGAGGGATCGAATTTGACGGCGTCGACCGCCATATCATCGATCACCTGCTTCAGAGTATCGACGGTCAGTGGCGTATTCTCATTCGCCAGGGTTTTGCCTTCCCCTTTACGAACGACCTTGATGACCGGCTTATTGGTGCTGGCGTCAATGACCTCCGCCTCAAAGTACAGATCGGTGTCCATGGTACGATGGCCGGTGGCGGCCTGGGTGCCGGCGACAATCATAGCGACCGGGATCACTTCATAGAACTGCAGCCCCTCTTTGCTGGAATCCACCCCGGTGATCGCCCCGCGGAAGATGAGGCTGCGCTTGCCGGCGGTAGTGGCCAGCGGTTTACGCTCGGAAATAGCCTGTTTCAGCTCTTTGTTGGTGTAGTTAAGAATATCCTGCAGCGCCTTTTCCCCTACCTGGGTGGTCGGCTTCGGTACCGGATAGTAGGTCACCGGGTGATAAACGATATTGTCATAGTTGGCTGGATTGAAGTTCGGATCGATCCAGCGCAGCTCCGGCTTGCCGGAGGCAGAGGTCGTTTCTTTCAAACTGGAATAATCTTTTAAGAAGCCCGAATACTGATTCGGTTGCGCCACTTTCGCCGCACAGCCGGTCAACGCCAATATTCCCGCCAGAGCGGCGACTTTCAGTAAAACGCGAGTACGCATAGAGAGATCCCTGTAAATGCAGTTTTTTTCGGCAGACGTTATAGCAAATAGGACCCACTAGTTTTGTGACAAAAAAAGGGCTTCGTCAAGGAAGATTTATAAATATTGATAGGATGAACATTACGTTATTAAATAATCACTTAAAAAGCGTATTGCGCGGTTTTCCAGGCTCATTTTCGCCGCAACGGATCTCTGTCTTGCCCACGCTTTGGCGGGGAATGCGGCGCGGGCCATGCTCAGCTTCCCACGCCGCCGCGTATCAGGCAGGCTTGCGCGCCAACAGGGTGGCGAAGCGCAATTTGATGCGATTGCCGTTGGCGTCGGTGCGATGCAGCTCGCCGACGTCCTCATTGTATTTCAGCAGCTCCCAGCCCTGGTAATAATCACTAAGCTCATCGGGTTTAAAGGCAAACGGGAAGCCGACGGTGCAGGGATAATCTTCGGTATCCATTGCCGCCACAATCAGGTTATAGCCGCCGGCGGCGGTGCAGCGCTGCATATTGGCGATCAGGCCCGGGATGGTGTCAGGCTCCAGGAACATCATCACCACGGTGGAGAGGATCAGGTCATACTCCCCATCAAAGGTCAGCCTATTGAGGTCGGTTACCGCGGTGCGGAGATTTTCCAGCGCCTCGGCAGCGCGAATACTTTCCAGATTATTGATGCTCACCGGATTTTTATCCCACGCCGTCACCGTGAATCCGTTCGCCGCCAGATAAAGGCTGTTACGCCCGTTGCCACAGCCCAGATCCAGCGCCCGCCCCGGCGGCACCACTGTCGCAGCATGCAGCACCTCGGAATGGGTGCGTGTCAGGCCATATTTTTCACTAAAATAATCCGCGTCACGCGTTGTCATGATCCTTCCTTCTTATTCAGGAGTGTTTCCCGGTCGACCTGTACCAGCAGTTTCCCGCTCACCAACAGCAAAATTGTGCGCAGTAACAGCAGGCCGACAACCAGATTGCTAAAAATAAACAGCGGCATTGCCAGATGGTGAAAAAAGCCGTCCGCCCTGGCCTGGCCGAGATGCAGGCCGGTAGTGGCCAGCGCGGAAATACCGAACGAGAAGCTCCAGAAGGAAGCATTGAACGGCTGGCGAAGATACCAGGGCATCAGGCGCAGCATGAACAGTAGCTGCAGCAGGCCGTAACCAAACAGCAGCTTCGCGAAGGTATCCGCTTCCCCACCGTTGACGCTGAGCCAGGCGCTGCAGGCCACCAGCGCAGGCGCCAGTTGGATCCCCAGCGAGGTGCGCAGCGGCGTCGGCAGCTCGCCCGCGCTGCGCAGACGCTGGAGGATCGCCGGCTCGAGGCTCAACCAGGAAAAGACCCCGGCGCCGAGGAACACCAGCCCGGCGTCGGTAAATCCCAGCGCGCCGCAGGCCATCGCGCTAATGAAATTATTGGCCACCGTGGGCAGATAGAGCCCCGGCGTGGTGGCCTCGTGAGGATGCGTCCCCCGCCACAAGCCGCCACTTTGCCAGGCGGCATAGGCAAGCTGCAGCGCCACCCCCGGCACAAACAATCCCAGCGCCAGCGGTCGCCACCAGGGCACCAGCCCGATCGCCACCAGCAGCGTGGTGGCCGGAAACAGGCTGACAAAGCTGCTGCTGACCGGATGACGCATCTCCCGTAGCACGCTCGCCGGAAAGCGAATTGCCCGGCTGATAAACGCCATGCTGAGCAGAGTCCACATCGCGATCGCCAGCATCACCAGACCATCGCCGATGCTGCGGCTAACCGGCCAGAGCGTGCTGGCGTAGCGCCAGGCGAAGCCCATTCCGATGGTGCCGAGCACCATACCAAAATAGCCTGCCGGCAGGTTCAGCGCCTGCCGCGGCGTTTGCTTGCTCTTCATTTTGTTGATGATATCAATTTAATTTGAAGTTGCATTTTAAAGGAACCTTATCCCGCGCGCTACGGCGATCTTTGCTATGTTTATGTTAACCATAAGTAATGAGGATCGGGAATGCGTAAATACCGTCTCAGCGAACAGACCCGGCAGTATTGTTACCAGGAAGAGGCTGGCAAACAGAGCGTCACCCTGCGCCAGATAGTGGCGCTTATCGATTTCGCTGACGTCAAAGCAGGCAGCGAAGGCGGTTGGGTGGACGCGGAAAGCGCTCTCAGCCAACAGGGAGAGTGCTGGATCTACGATGCCAACAGCGTGGTTTTCGCCGGGGCAAGTATCCGCGACGACGCTCGCTTAACCGGGCCCTGCGTGGTCAGCCACGAGGCCGCCATCGGCGGACGGGCATGCATTCATGCCTCGCACATTAGCCATCACGCGCAGATAAGTGACAACGTCACGGTTAATCATAGTCTGGTGCGCGGTTACTGTCGCCTCGCCGACGAGGCGCGTCTCCTGCCGCACTGCCAGGTGATTGCCGCCCGCGGTCTGACCGCCGATCGCGACAAAGTCCTGCAGATTTATCAGCGAGCCACCGTTAGCGCCTCGCGTATTCTTCATCAGGCGCAAATCTACGGCGATGCCTTTGTCGAGCACGCTTTTGTCGAACATCGGGCAGAAGTGTTCGACCAGGCAAGACTGGAGGGGAACGAAGAAAACGACGTCTGGGTGTGCGATAACGCCCGGGTTTATGGTCATGCGCGACTGATCGCCGGTCGCGGAGAGGATGCCATTCCCACCGTGCGCTACAGTTCGCAGGTAGCGGAGAATGCGGTGATTGAAGGCAACTGCCTGTTAAAGCACCGGGCGATGGTCGGGGGCGAGGCGCAGCTGCGCGGTGGTCCGATTCTGCTCGACGACGATGTGCTGATCCAGGGGCGGACAGTCATCATCGGCGATGTGATCGTTGAGCACCAGGTCTCCATCAATGACGAGGTGCAGATTGCCGCACAGGAGGGAGAGGCCATTCATCTGCGCGGCCCGAAAACGCTTGACGGCCAGCAGCACATCACCCGCACGCCGCTGTTAGGCGCCCTCTAGCGCCTCGTCGCGGTCAATAATGCGCGCGTAAATATTCTGATCGTCATAGCTGCCGTTCAGATACTCGGCCTGCCTGAGGCAACCTTCAAGAACGAACCCATTGCGCAACGCCACCTGGTTACTGCGGGTATTGGCCACCCGGCATTTGATCACAAACCGGCGCACCAGCCCGCTGCGGGCATAATGGTGGATAAAGGCCTGCAGGGAGCGGGAAAGCAGCCCCTGCCCCTGGTGATCTTCATCGATCCAGTAGCCGATATAGGCCGTTTTGTTCTGCGGCTCGATCTGGTTGAACGACAGGACGCCCACGAGTCGATGGTCGAGAAACAGCAAAAACATTTTGGCGTAATCCCGCTGATGCAGAATCACGTTACCCTGCACATGGCGGCGGGTCTCCTCTTCGCTGTTCACTTCGGCGGGCCAGTTGAGCGATTGCTGCAGCCAGTGGCGGTTTTTCACCACCAGCTGGTGCAGATCGCTGACGTAGCGCTCATCAATCGCGATAAGCGTCAGTGCGTCGGTCACCGGGATCGTCTCAGGTACTGCGGGAATGTCTGTAGTCATGGGGCTCTCTACTGGCCCGCAGGGGTTGCCTGCGGGCCGCGGCTGTCACGGGATTATTTCATGATCCGGTCGTCAACGTAGTTACGTTTATCCGGCGCCGGCGGGAAGTACTGATAGAGCCAGGTTTCGCTGATGGCTTCGCCCTGACAGCGCAGGAACAGGCGCATCTCCACCGGGTCGGTCGAGTCGGAGGTCGGATACCAGTCGAAGAGGATCCGGTAGCCATCGAACGGCTCGACGTAGAGGATCTCAATCTGCTTCGCTTCCCCGCTGGAGAGGGTGATCACCGGTTCAATACCGCGCGGCGCGGCGGCCTTCAGATCGCCGCCGACAAAGTCGATGGCAAAACGACGCGCCCACTTATCCGGATAGTGCTCGCCCGGCGCCCAGCCTTCCGGGAAGCCCCCCATCCCGGTGCGGGTGGCGAGCACACGCGCCAGCGGGGTGCTCACCGGCGGCTGCGCGCTCCAGTAGAGACGGTAGCGGAAGTCCAGTTCGTCGCCCGCCTTCACCGCTTTTTCCGGCTGCCAGAAGCAGACGATATTATCCAGCGTTTCGCCGGTGGTCGGGATCTCCATCAGGCTGACCGCCCCTTTCCCCCACTGGTTACGCGGCTCAACCCACAGGCTGGGGCGCTTGTTATACCAGCCCATCACGTCCTGGTAATGGGAGAAATCGCGGTCCAGCTGCAGCAGACCGAAGCCGCGCGGGTTCTTGTCCTGGAAGGCGTTGAACTGCAGCTTCTGCGGGTTATTCAGCGGCCGGCAGACCCATTCGCCGTTCCCCAGCCACATCGACAGCCGATCGGAGTCGTGGATCTGCGGGTGGATGGTATCGCACATCCGGCGCTCGTTGTTGCCGCAGCTGAACATACTGGTCATCGGCGCGATACCCAGCTGTTTGATGTCCTTGCGGGCATAAAGGTGGTTTTCCACGTCCATGATGACCTGGGTATCCTGGCAATGGATGGTGAACTTGTAGGCCCCGGTGATGCTCGGGCTATCCAGCAGCGCATAAACGGTAAAGACCGTGGCGTCCCCTTTAACCGTTTCGAACCAGAAGGAGGTGAAATCAGGGAACTCTTCCGGGGTATCGGTAAAGGTGTCTACCGCCAGCCCACGAGCCGACAAGCCGTACTGGTAGGTGCTGTCTACCGCGCGGAAATAACTGGCGCCAAGGAACGCCACGATATCGCGGCGCGCCAGCTCCGGCGCTTTAAACACCCGGAATCCGGCGAAGCCGAGGTCGGACTGCCCTTCCAGCTGGCGGGTGTCGACCCCGGCGTCATTGTACTTAAACAGCTCAGGGCGGAAATGGATCTCGCGCGCCTGCTGAGTGGCGGCGTCAAGAGAGAACATCCGCACGCGGCGACGGAACCCCATCCCGACGTGGAAAAACTGGATGTCCAGTTTGCGTTCTTCGATGTTGTTCCATAGCGAGTGGTTGGCGTCATACTGGATGCTGTTATAAGCCTGCGGAGTCAGATTGGCCAGCGTCGGCGGCAGATCGCGCGGGGCGCCGCCCCATGGCTGGCGCGCCAGATCGTGGGCCATCGCCTGCAGCACGGTGTAATCGAAACGACGCGTTTGCCCGTCGGCAATACCCGCGTCTTCGGCAAAAGCGGCCTGACTGAATAAGGAAGCGACTCCTGACGTCCCGCATACGGCGGCAACAGCCATGGAAGATTTAAGAAAACGTCTGCGGTTCATGCCTGAGAAAGCGTCCTTCTGCACGGGTGAATTGATTCGCAACGCGTCATCACGCTGCGTGATAAATTCCGCCCACTCTAGACAAAAACGATTAATAATCCAATTGTTGCCCGCAGAAAAAAGGTAAAAAAGCCCTGTCTACCGGAACAACCCGTTTTTTTACTTTTCCTTCGACGTGCGGCCGGGGAAAGAACAGACTGCCGGCCGCTTTTTCGCCTGACCATTGAGCGGATAGCTCTTCCTCGCTTCGGTATATTCATCACACCTATGCCCCGCCGCCCTGCGTTTTTTTTAGGCACGATTGGCGCAAATTCCCGCCACATCCGGTGCTAACTTTTCACCGGTAACCGCTATATTTCTTCATGTTAGCGGCCAACACGGGAGAGCCGTTCGGGCTGTCCCGCCACGCTCTCCAGGGAATTCATTCAGGAGTCATGCCATGCAAGTGAAAGCAGCCGTCACGCTGGGCTACCAGCAATCTTTCGTCATCAAGGATGTCGACGTCTCCCTTCCGGGGAAGGATGAGATATTAGTGAAAATTGTCGCCACCGGGGTCTGTCATACCGACGCGGTGATGCGCGATAACCCGGGAGTGGTGCCTATGCCTGCCATCCTCGGCCATGAAGGCGCCGGGATCGTCGCCAGCGTCGGGGAGGCGGTCAGCGGTATCAGAGTCGGAGACCACGTGGTGCTCAGCTATGCCGCCTGCCACCATTGCGAAAATTGTTTAAGCAACCACCCTTCAGCTTGCGAAGATTTTAATACGCTTAATTTTGGCGGCCGACGCGAGGATGGCACCACCCCCTATCGGCTGGGCGATCAGGATCTGTCCCTGTTCTTTGGCCAGTCGTCCTTCAGCCAGTATGTGGTCACCCGCGCCAGCAACGCCGTGGTGGTCGACCCCGAGGTCGATCTCACCCTGCTCGGCCCGCTGGGCTGCGGCATCCAGACCGGCAGCGGGACGGTGCTCAACCGCCTGAAACCGGTGATTGGGGAATCCATTGTGGTGTTTGGCTGCGGCGCCGTGGGGCTCAGCGCCATCATGGCGGCGAAATTAACCGGCTGTTCGCAGATCATCGCTGTCGATATTCATGCCAGTCGCCTCGCCCTCGCGGGCGAACTGGGCGCCACCCATCAGATCAATGGCAAGGAACAGGATGCCGTCGCCCTGATCAAACAGATCACCGGCAAAGGCGCTCACTACGCGGTAGAAACCACTGGCGTATCGGCCATCGTGCTGCAGGCCGTGCACGCGGTGAAACCATTAGGTACGGTGGCCATCGTCGGCTTTACCGGGGATATCACTTTTAACGTGCAGAACGATCTGATGGCGGAGGGCAAGTCGCTGGTCGGGGTGATTGAGGGTGATGCCGTCCCGGCGCTGTTTATTCCACTGCTGGTGCAGCAGTATAAGCAGGGGAAATTCCCTATCGATAAGCTTATCGTTCGCTACCCGCTGGCCGATATCAACCAGGCTTTCGCCGATTCGGCGTCTGGCAAGGTGATAAAGCCCGTGGTTGTGATGTGAGTGAATGCCGCCACCAACCGGTGGCGGCAGTTGCTCAGCCGCACCTCAGCGCATTTACTCCAGCGTCACGTGATGCTTCATCACCCGGCGAAACAGCGCCAGCCGGGCGCGCATAAAGCGATTTTCCACTTTAAAGCCGGCACGCTTATGCAGGCCAATGCGCAACAGACGATCCCGTCCGCGCAGGCACGCTGGCCAGCGTACCGCGCCGGCAAGCGCCTGGTCGCCGCTGGCGACGCGGGCAAACTGGGCCCAATAGTCAGCCACCTGAGCGGCGAAGGCCAGATCCGCTTCGCTGGCATACTGACACACCGGGTCGGTCAACCGCAGGTTATCAAACACGTAGGGCACCTCGTTGCCATGCCAGGCGCCGTGCGGATAGGTGTCATGCTCCGCCTCCGCAACATAATCAAACCAGTAGCGCCAGCACGGCTGCCCCACGCGCTGCTGCGCCTGCATCACCACATAGCCGAGGGTGGTGAAGGCCATGTCGCGGCACACTTCCCGCCCCAGCGCCTCATCGCCCTTCACGCCGGGATAAAGGAGTTTGATCAGCCCCAGTCCCAGGCGGCGCTCACGGCGCAGCTTCTGGATCTGCCCGGCGATATCGACGCCAAACACGGCCATCACGCTGGCTTCATCGCTGTTGGAGCCGATCATCACCGGCATTGGATGCTGGCGCCCGGCAAAAAAGGTCTCCAGCATCGGTTGCGGCAGCACCGCGTCGCCGACGATGGGGGCCGGCCCTGTGTTCAGCGGCGCGGTGAGCGACCAGAAGGCCTCCGCCGGGATCGCCCGCAATTCCTCAGCGCTGGCTTGCGGTAAGGCAAAGTGTTCCGCCAGCAAGCGGCCTTTCTCCAGCGCCTTCTCTCGCGGCAGGTCGGGTAACGTATACCCGCTCTGAATAATCGCTTTATGGAACAACCCTTTCGCTTTCGGCGAGGCCATCAGCGACAGCACGCTGCGCGCCCCGGCGGATTCGCCAAACAGCGTGACGTTGGCGGCATCCCCGCCGAAGGCGTGGATATTCTCCTGAACCCACTGCAGGGCGGCAATCTGATCGAGCAGCGCGAAATTATAGAGACGTTCGCCCGCCTCTTCTTCCAGCGCCGGATGGGCGAAAAAGCCGAGATGGCCCAGCCGGTAGTTGACCGTCACCACCACCACATCGCGGCTGGCTAACGCTTTGCCATCGTAAGGCGGCAGGCTGCCGGCGCCGATGGTAAACCCGCCGCCGTGCAGCCAGACCATCACCGGCAGCGGCTGCGCCGCAGCAGCAGGTGCCCAGATATTGAGATATAAGCAGTCTTCGCTGAAAGCGCCGGGATCGCCGCCGCCGAGCTCACGGCAGTAGTCAATGTCCTGCCAGCTGGCGGCGGAAAAGGAGTCGGCCTGGCGGACGCCCTGCCAGCGGGCAGGAGGCTGCGGCGCGCGCCAGCGCAGCGGGCCCACAGGCGGCGCGGCATACGGAATGCCGCGCCAGATATGGATCCCCTGCTCTGCGCTCCCGGATACGGTTCCCTGGCGGGTTTTCGCCAACGGTTTCGACGGATGTTGCATAACCTGCTCCCTGTAAGGCTGATGCCAGCAGGGTACTGATTTTACAGCAGACCGCAACGTCGTTTGCTGCGCTCCTCCGCCTGTCGGTACAGGGCAAACTCATCCTCCACCGGGCAGCCCAGCGCCGTCTCAAAGGCTTCGCGGCTGGCATTCCCGTGGCTGCGCGCCTGCGTTTCGTTGCCCAGATTAGACTGAAAAATGCCCGCCGCGCTGACCGGTAAAAAATCTTCATAAATAATCGGCTGGGCGACCACCCACCCGCGCTCAATCAGCGGCTGCGGATCGTCCCCCGGGCGAAACGCCTGGCGATGCGCCTCGCCGGCGGGCGTCAGGCGGTAGCGAAACCAGGCCAACCCCTGCTGACGGAGCAGAAATTCGCTGTCGGGGAATTCGCGGAATACCTCCTGCAGATGCAGCTGATGGCTGAGATTGTCCTTTCCTGTCCCTGCCGCCTGCAGCAGTCGGTCGTACAGTGCGCGTCCTTTTGGCGTTAGCGCAATGCCGCGTTGCTCAATTTCGCCAAAGCGGGCGCTGTGGGTGCCTTTATGCTCACCGGCGAACATCACCGGCTCCTCAAGCGCCTTAAAGCTGGTCTGCCGCAGGAGGATCGGGACCTCCCGGCGCGGTGGCCCTTCAATCAGCGCTTTGGGTTCAATACCACACTCGGGCATCAGGGCCTGGGCGCGGTCAATATCCAGCGTCCGCGGCGTGAGGTGATTGATATGGCATCCCGGAAAGCAGACCACATCGGCAATCAGGCGGTGCTCGCGATGCAGAGCATGGTAGGTCTCCTCATCGACGGTGGCATGCCGGTGCCAGCGGAAGGTCTCCAGCGCCTCCTGCACAAACTCGCGCGCGTCGGCAGAGGTGAATTCGCCCTCAGCTTCATACTGCGCAATCAGCGCCAGACAGCGGGGGGTAAAGATTTTGCGCCGGGCAAGGATGGCCTCGGCCCGCTCGCGCAGGGCGCGATTTTCAATCAGCTCCAGGCGCAGCAGCGAGGTGAAAACCCGAAACGGATTGCGCGCCAGCGCGGCATCGTCGATGGGACGAAAGGCCGTGGAATGGACCGGCACGCCGGCCTGCGAGAGATCGTAATAGCTGACGGGATACATCCCCATGATGGCAAACATGCGACGCAGCGTCGCCAGTTCCTCCGCTGTGCCCACGCGGATTGCGCCGTGGCGCTCCACGTTTAAGCGCGCCAGCTCGTCGGCATTGGCCAGTTGTTCATGCAGCTGCGGATTATTTTCCAGTACCGCCAGATTGACGTCAGCCACCAGCTCCAGCAGCGTCCCGTATTGCGGAACTTCCTGCTGGTACATAGCCGACATGGCCTGCGAAAACTGCTCCCGAATCTCATCAGCCGTGATGGTGTTCGCCATGATGTGTTACCTCCAGTGAATACTTCCTGGAGTGTAGGAAAGCTGCCTCCTGGCGGGGGGAAGAATTTACAAACTGTGATGGCGATAACCTGCTTCCGCTAGCAGTCATTGCACAAAACATAACCCAAGGTTATGAAAAACACCCGGTAATTTCACTTTAAATTAACAATACATTTACACACACTGTTTCTGGCGACATTACAACAACATGCCCCTCTACCGTCTACACGGAGTACCCGATGAACGACAAATGGTCCCCGCGCGAGGTTATCCATCGCGATTACAGTAGCCACCCGCCCGCTTACGCGCCGGGCTATAAAACCAGCGTCCTGCGCTCACCGAAGAATGCCCTGATCTCCCTGCAGAACTCATTGTCAGAGATCACCGGGCCGGTCTTTAGCCGTGACGATCTGGGCCCTCTGGATAACGATCTTATCCTTAATTACGCCAAAGAAGGCCTGCCGATTGGCGAGCGGATCATTGTGCACGGTTACGTACGCGATGGTTTTGGCCGACCGATGAAAAACACCCTGGTGGAAGTCTGGCAGGCCAATGCCGGCGGCCGCTACCGACATAAAAAAGATCAGTATCTGGCCCCGATTGACCCGAACTTCGGCGGCTGCGGCCGGGTGCTGACCGATGAAAACGGCTATTACTGTTTTCGCACTATCAAGCCCGGCCCCTACCCGTGGCGTAACCAGGCCAGCGACTGGCGTCCGGCGCATATTCATTTCTCGCTCTCGGGTGAAGCCTGGGCGCAGCGCCTGATCACTCAGATGTATTTCGAAGGCGATCCGCTGATCAAACAGTGCCCGATCGTCCGAACCATTAATAATGACGACGCCGTGCGCACGCTGATCGCCGAGCTGGACATGCACGCCGCCGTACCGCTGGATTGTCTGGCCTACCGCTTTGACCTTGTTCTGCGCGGCCATCGCGCCACGCTGTTTGAAAATCGCACTCAGGGGGCCGCCCGATGAAAGAGTATCTGCCTGAAACCGCCTCGCAGACGGCGGGACCCTATGTTCATATCGGTCTGGCGCCTGACGCCGCGGGCTTTCATATTTTTGAGAAAAACTTTGGCCCGGTCCTCACCACCGCGGATACCACCGGGGAGCGGATCACCATTGAAGGCCGGGTTATCGACGGCTCCGGAACACCGGTCCGTGATGTGCTGCTGGAGATCTGGCAGGCCAACGCCGCAGGACGCTATAACCATCCTGATGACCGTCAGCAACAGAAAGCCGTCGACCCGGGCTTCCGCGGCTGGGGGCGTACCTGCTCAGATTTCACCTCCGGCGTCTGGCGCTTTGACACCATTAAGCCGGGCCCGGTTGTCGGCCGCGATGGCCGCCTGATGGCGCCGCACGTCAACCTGTGGGTGGTCGCCCGGGGGATCAACATTGGCCTGAACACGCGGATGTATTTCGCCGATGAACATGAGGCCAACGCCAGCGACCCGGTGCTGAATCTGATCGAGTGGGAAGTGAGACGCAAAACCTTAATCGCCGAACGCGAGGTTCGTGGTTCGGAAGTGATCTATCGCTTCGATATTTATCTGCAGGGCGAAAACGAAACCGTCTTTTTCGATATCTAGCGGCCACGCCGATAAACGCCTTCCCCCCGTCCAGCGGGGTAAGGCGTTTTAAACCGTGGGGAAAGATCTTGTAATGTAATCAGGTCAAATGTTAATAATATTTTGCTATCTGGTTATCAAATTTAAACAAGGCCGCTTGTCTCTTTCACCGCTGTGTTTTTAACATCATCTACTATGGAAAAAAATGGTCTCTTCAGTCAGCGCATTCGCTTGCGCCATCTACACACCTTCGTGGCCGTCGCTCAACAGGGAACGCTGGGGCGCGCGGCTGAAACTTTAAATCTGAGCCAGCCGGCACTCTCGAAAACGCTTAACGAGCTTGAACAGCTAACCGGTACCCGGCTGTTCGAGCGGGGCCGCCTGGGGGCGCAACTCACCCTGGTCGGCGAACAGTTTTTGACTCATGCCGTTAAGGTACTTGATGCCCTTAACTCAGCGGGTCAGGCGCTGAACCGTAAAGAGGGGCTGAATAACGACATTGTGCGTATCGGCGCGCTGCCTACCGCCGCGCTGGGGATCCTGCCAACGGTGATCGGCCAGTTCCATAAGCAGCAAAAAGACATCACTCTGCAGGTCGCCACCATGAACAACACCATGCTGCTGGCGGGGTTAAAATCCGGGGAGATCGATATCGGTATCGGACGCATGTCCGACCCGGATCTGATGAGTGGACTCAACTATGAACTGCTGTTCCTCGAATCCCTGAAACTGGTGGTTCGCCCGGGACACCCCCTGCTTCAGGAGACCGTGACCCTGAGCCGGGTGATGGAGTGGCCCGTCGTCGTTTCGCCGAAGGGCACCGTACCGCGGCAAAACGCCGAAACGCTGCTCCAGAGCCAGGGCTGTAAAATGCCCGCGGGCTGTATCGAGACCCTCTCGGCTTCGCTGTCACGCCAGCTGACGGTCGATTTTGACTATGTGTGGTTCGTACCTTCCGGGGCGGTGAAAGACGATCTTCGCCGGGGTGTGCTGAGCGCCCTGCCGATTGCCACCCAGGGCGCCGGAGAGCCCATCGGCATTCTAACCCGCGTCGATGCGACGCTCACGCCAGGTACGCAAACCTTGCTCAGCGCCATCCGCAAGTCAATGCCTGCCTGACCCCGCTTTCTCCCCGGTAGCCCTGCCGGGGAGCCTACGTACGTCGATGTGGTGCGACGGACGGCGCAACACATTTAGCAAAATAATCATTTAGTGCGAAATCATTCATTAACAATTGCGTAAATTTCTTTAACAGATCTATCATATCGCGATTTCACCAAATGGTTCATTTGAAATCACATCAAGCAATAAACCTGCGTTTATGAAGGTACAAACCTCTTCATTCAAAAATAAAACAGAAAACACCTGTTTCATTTGGTTCATGATGAAGTGGCGGGAGTGGTTAAGGAGATTACATGGCAACTGGCAACGCGCCGCGCGGATTCCCCCGGATCCTGCAGTGGCTTCTCGCCGGACTGATGCTCATCATCGGTCTGGCTATGGGTATTCTTGGGGCAAAACTGGCCCTCGTCGGCGGTACACTGTACTTCGCGCTGATGGGCGTGGTCATGGTCATCGCGGCGGTGTTGATTTTCCGCAACCGCCGCGGCGGTATTCTGTTATACGCCGTGGCGTTTATCGCCTCGGTGATCTGGGCGATTAGTGACGCTGGCTGGAGCTACTGGCCGCTCTTCTCGCGCCTGTTTGCGCTCGGCGTCCTGGCCTTCCTTGCCGCCCTGGTCTGGCCTTTCTTCGCCACCCCACCGGCGAAAAAAGGCCCGGCATATGGCGTCGCCGCCGTTCTCGCCGTGGCGCTGGCGGTGAGCTTTGGCTGGATGTTCAAATCCGAACCACTGGTTAGCGCCACTGAAGCGGTGCCAGTGAAGCCCGTCGCGCCGGGCGAACAGCAGAAAAACTGGGCGCACTGGGGTAATACCACCCACGGCGACCGTTTCGCCGCGCTGGACCAAATCAACAAACAGAACGTCAACCAGCTGCAGGTGGCCTGGGTGGCGCATACTGGCGATATCCCGCAGAGCAATGGCTCCGGGGCGGAAGATCAAAACACCCCGCTGCAGATTGGCGATACTCTCTACGTCTGCACCCCTTACAGCAAAGTGCTGGCGCTGGATGTGGACAGCGGAAAAGAGAAATGGCGCTATGACTCCAAATCCTCTTCGCCCAACTGGCAGCGCTGCCGCGGCTTAGGCTATTACGAAGATAGCCAGGCGCAAACCGCGCCAGCGTCAGGCACGCAGCCTGCCGCCTGTTCCCGTCGTCTGTTCCTGCCGACGATCGACGCCCGCCTGATCGCCATTGATGCCGATACCGGCAAACTGTGCGAAAGCTTCGGCGATGGCGGTATTGTCGACCTCAGCGTCGGCATGGGTGAAGTGAAAGCGGGCTACTATCAGCAGACCTCCACCCCGCTGGTAGCGGGCAATGTGGTAGTGGTGGGCGGCCGCGTCGCGGATAACTACTCCACCGGCGAACCGCCGGGCGTGGTCCGCGCGTTTGACGTCCACACCGGCAAACTGGCGTGGGCGTGGGATCCCGGCAATCCAGCGCTGACCGGTGTTCCGCCGGAAGGCCAGACCTATACGCGCGGTACGCCAAACGTCTGGTCGGCGATGTCCTACGACGCGAAGCTGAATCTGATCTATCTGCCAACCGGCAACGCCACGCCAGATTTCTTTGGCGGCGAGCGTACCGCGCTGGACGATAAATACAGCTCCTCTATCGTGGCTGTGGATGCCACCACCGGCCAGGTGCGCTGGCACTTCCAGACCACGCACCACGATCTGTGGGACTTTGACCTGCCGTCTCAGCCGCTGCTGTACGATCTGCCTGACGGCAAGGGTGGTACCACTCCGGTGCTGGTGCAAACCAGCAAGCAGGGCATGATCTTTATGCTCAACCGCGAGACCGGCGAGCCGGTGGCCAAAGTGGAAGAGCGTCCGGTACCGGCGGGCAACGTCAAAGGTGAACGCTACTCTCCGACGCAACCTTACTCGGTAGGGATGCCGATGATCGGCAACCAGACGTTGACCGAATCCGATATGTGGGGGGCGACACCGATCGACCTGCTGCTGTGCCGTATTCAGTTCAAAGAGATGCGCCATCAGGGCGTCTTTACCCCGCCAGGTGAAGACCGTTCCCTGCAGTTCCCGGGCTCGCTCGGCGGCATGAACTGGGGCAGCGTTTCGGTGGATCCGAACAACAGCCTGATGTTCGTCAACGATATGCGTCTGGGTCTCGCCAACTATATGGTGCCGCGCGCGAAGGTGGCGAAAGACGCCAGCGGGATCGAGATGGGCATCGTGCCGATGGAAGGTACGCCGTTTGGCGCCATGCGCGAACGTTTCCTGTCGCCGCTGGGCATTCCGTGCCAGAAACCGCCGTTCGGCACCATGTCCGCGGTGGATCTGAAAACCGGGAAACTGGTGTGGCAGGTACCGGTTGGCACCGTAGAAGATACCGGGCCGCTGGGGATCCGGATGCACATGCCCATTCCAATCGGCATGCCGACCCTTGGCGCGTCGCTGTCGACGCAGTCCGGACTGCTGTTCTTCGCCGGTACCCAGGATTTCTACCTGCGCGCCTTTGATACCGCGAACGGGAAAGAGATCTGGAAATCGCGTCTGCCGGTCGGTAGCCAGTCCGGCCCGATGACCTACGTCTCACCGAAAACCGGTAAGCAGTACATTATTATCAATGCTGGCGGCGCCCGTCAGTCACCGGATCGCGGCGATTACATCATCGCCTACGCGCTCCCGGATCATCACTGATCGACCTAAGCAAAAGGGCCCATCCGGGCCCTTTTTTTATCGGTGACGATACGCCATCAGCGTTAGCGATTACTGGTCGCCAAAGTGGATCACGGTGCGAATCGATTTGCCTTCATGCATCAGATCAAAGGCCTCGTTAATCTGCTCCAGCGGCAGGCGATGGGTAATAAACGGGTCGAGGCGAATTTTACCAGCCATGGCGTCCTCCACCATTCCCGGCAGCTGACTGCGCCCTTTCACGCCGCCGAAGGCGGAACCGCGCCACACGCGGCCGGTCACCAGCTGGAACGGACGGGTCTTGATCTCCTGGCCCGCACCGGCTACACCGATGATCACGCTCTCACCCCAGCCTTTATGGCAGCACTCCAGCGCGGCGCGCATCACGTTGACATTGCCGATGCACTCGAAGCTGAAATCCACCCCGCCGTCGGTCAGTTCGACAATCACATCCTGAATCGGCTTATCGTAGTCGTTCGGGTTGATAAAGTCGGTTGCGCCCATCTCTTTTGCCAGGGTGAACTTATCCGGGTTGGTATCGACCGCCAGAATCCGTCCGGCCTGCGCCTGCACCGCGCCCTGGATCACCGCGAGACCAATGCCGCCCAGACCAAAGACCGCGACGCTATCCCCGGGCTTGACCTTCGCCGTGTTGTGCACTGCGCCGATACCGGTGGTGACACCGCAGCCCAGCAGGCACACTTTATCCAGCGGCGCCTGCGGATTGACTTTCGCCAGCGAGATCTCGGCGCAAACCGTATATTCGCTGAAGGTGCTGGTGCCCATATAGTGATAAATCGGTTCGCCGTTATAGGAGAAACGGGTGGTGCCGTCCGGCATCAACCCTTTGCCCTGGGTGGCGCGCACCGCCTGACAGAGATTGGTTTTACCCGACTTACAGAACTTGCACTCGCCGCATTCGGCGGTATACAGCGGGATCACGTGGTCGCCCGGCTTAAGGCTGGTGACGCCCTCGCCCACTTCCACGACAATCCCGCCGCCTTCATGGCCCAGTACCGCCGGGAAAACACCCTCTGGATCGTCGCCGGAGAGGGTGAAGGCATCGGTGTGGCACACGCCGGTGTGGGTGATTTTCACCAGAACTTCGCCTTTCTTCGGCGGCGCGACGTCAATCTCAACGATTTTTAACGGCTGGCCAGGACCAAAGGCAACTGCTGCGCGTGATTTCATAACTGTCTCTTCCTCGTCGTGATGTTATTTTAAATAGGATCGTAGCAGATGACCGACCTCTGCCATTCTCGCGGCCCGCTGGTCCGGGGTGGTCTCGCCGCTAACCAGCTCGTCCTGCAGGTGGATCTCCACCATTTCGCCCATCAGGCCATTTGCCGCACCGCGAATCGAGGCAATCTGCTGCAGGATTGTCATGCAGGGTTCGCCGGACTCCAGCGCGCGCTCGAGGGCCTCGACCTGGCCGCGGATGCGGCGTACGCGACTGAGCGCCCGTTTTTTATCTTCAGGTGAATGTGGCACGATTACGCCTCCGTATCATATAGGGGGGTATACTATATTTTATTACCCATAAAGGCAAAAAAAACCCCGTCGCGGGACGGGGTCAGGCAAAAAGGGTAACGATCATTTAGCGCTTACGAGGCATCATCCGCAGCAGGGTATTATCTTTCCACCAGTAATGATGGACCAGCGCGGCAAGGGCATGCAGGCCAATGACGAAGTACCCGGCGTTGGCTAACCATTCATGGATCGCCTTCAGGGTATCCACCCGCTCAAAATCGCTCTGTGGGGCATACGGCATGGTCAGGCCAAAGGCGTACCAGGGATTTCCGCGCCAGTACATCATCACCATCCCGATCAGCGGCAAGGCAATAAATAGCAGATAGATAACCAGATGGCCGAGATGAGCAAAACCGGTCATCATCGGCGACGGTTTCGGCACGATCGGCGGCGCTGGCGACTTCAGCCGCACCAGCAAACGCGCCACCATCAGCGCGCAGATGGTGATCCCGCAGGAGACATGAATCATATTAATCAGCGGCCGGTCACTACGGGGAAAAAATCCACGTAGCTCCATTGCCGCATAAGCCACCACCACCAGCAAAAAGACCAACCAGTGAATACCGATCTGCAGGCCCGAATATTTATCGCGCATGGAATTTCCTTAATGGAAAGAGTGATATCGCCAACATAGCGGCCTTCTCTTAAATTTTCATTAACCTTTACGTTGAATTAACAATTGATTACCGCATTGCGCCGATCCGCTCCCGACCCGGGAAGGCGCAGCATGCCTCGACGTGCTGAAGCGAACAGGCAACCGGCAGTCGGTACGCTATTACAAAATTAAACAGTTTTGTCACCTTCCCCTGTCCTGTCCTTCTCTATAGTAGAGAGCATCTGTCGAGCTACGTTGCGCATGGAGATGAGAATGAAGAAAATCGGCTTAACGCTATTGTTGCTGGCGTCGCTGGCTGTCCCGGCTTTCGCTGCGGACTGCCAGCCTAACGGCATTGGCGGATCATTTTGCATAAACGATGATGGCACCACCACCGACACGGTACCGAATGAAGTGAATGGTATGGATACTTACTCAAACAATGGCGGGTATACCAGCTCCCTGCCCGATCAGTCGGGGGCCGATGAAGCGCTGGAAGGCTCGACGATGTCGACGCAACAGGATACGGTCGCCAGCAGCGGCCAGGGCGATAGCGCACTGGCTGGCCGCGACTGGCATGCACCGTCCAATCTCAATGATGGCGCCGCCACCTCCAGCATGAGTCTGCTGGATAAACCCTGAGATCGGATGCTAAGCGAGGCTCCAGCCTGCGGCGCCGATAGCGACGGCGAACAGCAGGCAGGCCAGCGCCGTTTTGCGTAACAGCATGGTATAGAATGAAATCGCAACGCCAATAAAGACCACAATCAGAATCGGCCACATGCTTAATAGCAGCAGCAGAAAACCCTCAATATTGTTATGGATTACGCTCTCCACATCCGCATCCTTGCCTCATCGTCGATAAAGTAAGCAGAATTTAATATGTAACATGAATACATTCAAATAAAATATAAATGCAAATGATTATGCACAGCATTCTGCGGCGGACGGAGGCTCGCCTGTCTCGGCGTCCTGGGGGTGCCATCAGGAGCCGCCACGAAAAGAGACGTCAGGATGGTTCCAGGACCACTTAGTGGTACGCTCGTACTCTTGCTGGGATCGCGCTCCCCTTCAGACCTTCATTCGCCGCTGATATCCGACACTACGCGCCGGCGATGGCAGTCGCCTGGTTGCAGTTTATCCCCCTGAGCGGAACGCACATCCAGATACTGAAGCGGCTGACCGTGTTCGTTATCCAGCAGGACAGAATAGGTTTCCCCCTGATCAAACATATAACGCTCTCCCCATTGCCGCATCGCCACAACAATGGGAAACACAGATCTCCCCTTTTCAGTCAGGACGTATTCCTTGTAGGCGCTGCCATCCGATGCCGGTAAAATCGCGAAAATACCGATATCGACCAGGTGCTTCAGCCGCGAGGCAAGGATATTTTTGGCCAGCCCTAGATTCTTTTGAAACTCGCTGAAGCGCCGCACATCGTCAAATGCCTCGCGAATAATCATCAGGCACCAGCGTTCTCCAATTGATTCCAGCGTTCTTGCCACCGGACATTCACTGGTTCTGAGTGATTCCTGTTTCGCCATCTGCGTGCTCTCCGTCTATCAGTCTGCTGTTGCCAGCTTAATCTCCCCTCGTAGCAGTTGCAAAAGAAAACCACTATGGCTAGTTTTATAAGCATACTAGTTTTAAAAAGCAACCAGAATGCAGGCCTCTTATGAAATGCAAGGCAAGTTTGTGTACCGAGCACGAGATCCCGACCGCGTCCGCCCCTGTCACGATGCTGACCGCGGGGATAACGGCGCTGTTTTCATTGACCTGCGCGCTGGCGGTAGCCAACGTTTATTCAGCTCAGCCTTTACTCGACTCGATGGCGGTCAGCCTGAAGGTGTCGCCCGGTATGATTGGCAGCGTCGTCACGGCAACGCAGGCGGGCTATGCCATTGGTTTGCTGTTCCTGGTTCCGCTCGGGGACGGGTTGAACCGTAAATACGTGGTGTTGACTCAGCTGTTGCTGTCAGTAGCGGCGTTAGTCGTGGCAGGGTTATCCCCTAATATCGCGATCCTGCTGGGTGCCATGCTGATCGTCGGGCTGATGGCCGTGGTGGTGCAGTTGATGGTGGCGTGGGTGGCGATACTGGCGACGCCGCAGAAACGAGGCCAGGCGGTAGGTACCCTGACCAGCGGCATTGTTTCAGGCATTCTGTTATCTCGTTTTATATCAGGGGCGATCGCTGATATCGCCGGCTGGCGAGCCGTTTATCTCACGGCTGCCTGTCTGATGTTGTTGATTGCCGGCGTCGTCTGGAAAGTCATGCCTTCGCCCCCGCCGCAGCCGCAAAAGCCCACTTATCTATCCTTACTGAAGTCAGTTTTTCAGCTGTATCTCACTGAACCGCAACTGAGAAAGCGCGGGATCCTGGCGCTGCTGATCTTCGCCGCTTTCAGCATGCTGTGGACGACCATGGTCATGCCGCTCACCGCTCTTTCCCTGTCGCACACCCAGACAGGGATGTTTGGCTTAGCCGGCATCGCTGGCGTGCTGGCCGCCTCAAGGGCGGGCAGATGGGCTGACCAGGGATGGGCGCAGCGCACGACCGGCCTGGCGCTGGCGCTGCTGGCGCTCTCCTGGCTGCCTATCGCCTGTGCCGAAACCTCTCTGCTCTGGCTGATAGCGGGCGTTATCGCACTGGACTTTGCGGTGCAGGCCGTTCATGTCACCAACCAGAGTCTGATTATTGCCGCCAGGCCTGCAGCGGCAAGCCGCCTGGTTGGGGCTTACATGTGTTTTTATTCGCTGGGCAGCGCGGCAGGCGCTATCGTCGCCACCCAGCTCTATTCTCACTGGGGATGGCAGGCGGTTTGCCTTGCCGGCGCCGCGGTCAGCGCCTGTGCTTTTCTGGTCTGGTCAGGATCGCGTCAATCATGAACGTCGTGCTCGCTGTAAAATGGCGCAGCGAAAAAGAGCGGAAAAGTGACCAGAGAAGCCCCAGCTGTTTGTATCGAATGGATTTTTTCAATGCTTTTAAACAGTTATGTACATGTTGTATAATGACGTGCACTTTAACTAAAAAAAGAGTGCGACCATGATTGATTCTTCATTGCCATTAACCGACATTCACCGCCACCTTGACGGTAACATCCGGGCCCAAACCATCCTCGATCTTGGCCGCGAGTTTAATATCGCCCTTCCCGCTTCCACCCTCGACACGCTGCGTCCCCACGTCCAGGTCACCAGCCTTGAGCCCGATCTGGTCAGTTTTCTTGCCAAGCTCGACTGGGGGGTAAAAGTCCTTGCCTCACTGGAAGCCTGCCGTCGCGTGGCATACGAGAACGTCGAAGACGCCGCGCGCAATGGCCTGCACTACGTTGAGCTGCGCTTCTCTCCCCGCTATATGGCGATGACCCACCAGCTTCCTGTCGACGGCGTAGTAGAGGCAGTGATCGCGGGCGTACGTGAAGGCAGCCGCGATTTTCAGGTCGACGCCCGCCTGATCGGCATTCTGAGCCGCACCTTCGGTGAAGCGGCCTGTCAGGAAGAGCTGGCGGCGCTGCTCGCTCACCGCGAGGGCATCACCGCGCTGGATCTGGCCGGTGATGAGCTGGGCTTCCCGGGCACGCTGTTCCTCAACCATTTTAATCAGGCCCGCGACGCTGGCTGGCATATTACCGTCCACGCTGGCGAAGCGGCCGGACCGGAAAGTATCTGGCAGGCCATCCGCGAGCTGGGCGCGGAGCGCATCGGACATGGGGTCAAAGCAGTAGAGGATCCGGCCCTGATGGACTACCTGGCCGAACATCAGATCGGCATTGAATCGTGCCTGACCTCGAATGTGCAAACCAGCACCGTGGCTTCGCTGGCCCAGCATCCACTGAAGCAGTTCCTTGAGCACGGCGTGCTGGCGAGCCTCAACACTGACGATCCGGCGGTGCAGGGCGTCGATATCATTCATGAGTACACCGTGGCGGCGCCGGCGGCGGGCCTGAGCCGGGAGCAGATCCGTCAGGCGCAGATCAACGGTCTGACCCAGGCGTTTCTGAGCGAACAGGAAAAAGCCGCTCTCATTCAGCGGGTGGCGAAAGGTTGATCACCGGCCCGGCGGCAGCGCTGCCGGGCTCCCCCTCACACCAGGCTGAGCGTGGCGCGATGTCTGGCCGACTCGATACCCAGCTCAATCAACGTCATGATCTGAATCGCCTCGCTGGCCGGGACCGGGTTTTCTCCCTCCCCGTTAAGCGCGTCGCGAATGGCGGCATAGTAGGCGGGATAGTTGCCCGGCAGGGTCAGCCATGTCTCCTCGCTTCGTTCGTCGCCTTCGGCGCGGGTCAGAGTACCGTCGCGCATATCATACCCCCAGTCCTCCTGCGGCAGTCGTTCACCGTTTTTTAGCCGTTCCTCCTGAGGATCAAGGCCGAACTTAATATAGCTGGCCCGCGAGCCGTGGACGATAAAGCGCGCGCTCTCCGCCGCAGCGAGCAATGTGCCATGCAGCACCACCCGCCGCTGGGGATAGGCCAGCACGGCATGAAAATAGTCGGTGGATTGCGCGCCGGGGCGAAGTTGAGCGAGATCGACTGTGATACTCACCGGCAGGCCAAAGAGCACCACCGCTTGATCGAGCAGATGTGGCCCCAGATCGTACCAAATGCCACTTCCGGGACCACCCTGCTCACGCCAGCGCTGACGCACCTGGGGGCGGAAGCGATCGAAATGCGACTCAAAGTAACACACTTCCCCCAGCTGACCTTCGTTAATTAACGCCTTGACGGTTAAGAAGTCACTGTCCCAGCGGCGGTTATGAAACACCGACAGCACCCGGCCGCAATGCTTCGCCAGACTCTCCAGCTCGCGTGCTTGTGACAGTGTCACGGTAAAGGGTTTATCCACCACCACATGTTTGCCCGCTTCCAGCGCCGCTTTCGCCAGCGGAAAGTGGGTATCGTTCGGGGTGGCGATGACCACCAGCTCAATATCAGGATCGTTGAGCAAGTCCTTTGCCGCACTCACCACCCTGACCCCCGGCCAGTCGGCATGGACTTTGCCAGCCTCGCTGCTGGAGACCCTCGTCAGCGCCATGCCCGGCGTGCCGCCGATCAGCGGCGCGTGAAACGTTTTGCTGGCGTAACCGTAGCCTATCAGCCCTACCCGGATCGCGTCACTCATGTTACCGCCTCACTTATTCAGCTAATGTCAATATCGCATAGATGAGAATAATCTTACAAACAATGAGCAAAATTTATCATTTGATTCACAGCTGTTTTCCCGCATGCGTGCAAAATCAGACAGATACCCCTTGTGATCTGCTCACCATGGAGTAACATTTCCCACTGTGTTCAAAGGATACTGAAGTGTTATGACGACTGTTTTTACCCGTATTGTAGAACTTATTGGCTGGATTGTTTTTGGGATTTCCGCACTGCTTTTGGTTATCGCCCACCATATTGATAACTACCAGTCGCCACCGCCAGCGGATGTGGTGCAGACAAAGTAGCGCCGCCGTGAAACAGTGACCCGCCTCGCAACTGTGCAACCGGTTTCAGAAACCGGTTGCACAGCTATCCTTGCTTTGATTACACTCCCTCTATCATCAGACTGGGAGCTTTTTCATGGCCGCTTTTCCGCACAATTTTTTATGGGGCGCCGCTACCGCAGCGTATCAGGTTGAAGGTGGGCACGACGCAGACGGTAAAGGACCGTCAATCTGGGACATCTACTCTCACCTGCCGGGTACCACCTTTGAAGGCACCACCGGCGATGTCGCAGTCGACCACTATCACCGTTTTCGCGAAGACGTTGCGTTAATGGCCGAAATGGGCCTGCAAAGTTATCGATTCTCCATCTCCTGGCCCCGGCTGCTGCCCGCCGGGCGCGGCGAAGTGAATGAAGCCGGCGTACAGTTTTACAGCGATCTGATCGACGAACTGCTGGCGCACAATATTGAGCCGATGATCACCCTCTATCACTGGGACCTGCCGCAGGCCCTGCAGGATGAGGGTGGCTGGGAAGCACGCACTACCGCCGAGGCCTTCGCCGAGTACGCCCGCCTGTGCTATGCGCGCTTTGGTTCACGGGTGAAGCTGTGGGCGACCTTTAACGAAACCATCGTGTTCATTGGCCACGGCTACATTAATGGTCTGCATCCCCCGGCGGTGCGCGATCCGGCGCGTGCCATTCAGGCGTGTCATCACGTGTTTATCGCCCATGCGCTGGCGGTCAAGGCATTCCGCGAGATGAACGTGGCGGGCGAGATTGGCTTCGTCAATGTGCTACAGCCGCATACTCCGCTCACCGACAGTGAGGCGGACAAAAAAGCCACCGAACTGGCTGACGCCATCCACACCCACTGGCTTTACGACCCGGTACTGAAAGGCACCTATCCTGCCGCCCTGCTGGCGCAGACCCAGGCGCTGTGGGGGGTACCGCGCTTTGCCCCGGACGATGACACACTACTGCGCGAGAATCGCTGTGACTTTATCGGGCTGAATTACTATCGCCGGGAAACGGTGTCCGCCCAGCAGCCCAACATCCCCACCGGTGGCGAACCTGGCGTGGAGGGGTTGTTCTATTTCGTGCGTAATCCGCAGAGCACCTATACCGAATGGGGATGGGAAATCTGGCCGCAGGGGCTGACGGACGGCATTATGATGATCAAGGAACGCTATGGCGATATCCCGATCTATATCACCGAAAATGGCCTGGGAGCGAAAGACCCGATAATTGCCGGAGAAGTGGTCGACGATCCGCGAATCGACTACCTGAGCAGCCATATTGGCGCCCTGGAAAAGGCACTGGCGCTGGGGGCGGATGTGCGCGGCTATTATCCCTGGTCGTTTATCGATCTGCTGAGCTGGCTCAACGGATATCAAAAGCAGTACGGCTTTGTCTATGTCGATCACCAGCAAAATCTGGCACGCAAACGAAAGAAGAGTTTTTATTGGTACAAATCTGTTATTGCCAGTCACGGCGAACAGCGTTAATCTTCTCTTGCGGGCGCCATTCGGCGCCCGGTCTGGTTTTAGAATATTCTTAAACTTCTCCCTGCTCTTCAAGGTCGGCTCTCGCCCCTTGTCATGGGTTTATATAACCTGAATCATTCCACCCGGCCCCATTCAGAAGGCGCCGTTGGTTGAGAGTAGGTTTAGTGAATGCTGATAATATTCAACATAATTATTCCGATTATAAAATGGATACGAAAATGACCGTTCTGGACTATTTATTAAAATTCCGCAAAATCAGTTCGCTCGAAAGTCTTGAAAAACTATTTGATCACCTTAACTACTCCCTGACCGACACCGAAGAGATCGTGAATATGTATCGTGCGGCCGACCACCGCCGGGCAGAGCTGGTCTCCGGTGGTAAATTGTTCGATGTGGGCCAGGTGCCTAAATCCGTTTGGCGATTCGTGCAGTAAGGCTGTCATCCTTCACGCCAGTTGCTTATACTTCCCGGCCTGATTTTCATTACTGGCGTTGAATAGGGGAGTAACATGACGTCTCAATCTGCAGAACGCATTGGCGGATGGCTGCTGGCACCGCTGGCCTGGTTGCTGGTGGCGCTGCTGAGCGCCTCCTTATCGCTGCTGTTTTTTGCTAATGCTCTCATGTCGACGCAGACGTATGCCCTGCTCCGCGCCATGAGCACCGGACATCTGGCGCTGTGGCTCGCTTCGCTGCTGTTTGCCGTCGCCATGTGGTATTACACGCTCTGGCTGACCATCGCGTTCTTTAAGCGGCGCTCGCTGGTCCCTAAGCACTATATTATCTGGCTGCTCATCACCCTGCTGCTGGCGATAAAGGCATTTGCCTTCTCTCCCGTCTCGGATGTCCTTGCTTTGCGCCAGCTGCTGTTTCCACTCTTGGCTGCCGCGCTCCTGGCGCCCTATTTTCGCCGTTCCCAGCGGGTAAAACGGACCTTTGTTCATCCGTAATAACCCCACACTTAACCTGTTGTCGCCGGTATCGTTTTATTCGATAATAAGCGGCTTTTTTTCGTTTCAGGTCGCATGATGGCTGATTATTTACTGCTCTTTATTGGTACAGTCCTGGTCAATAACTTCGTTCTGGTGAAGTTTCTTGGTCTGTGCCCGTTTATGGGGGTTTCCAAAAAGCTGGAAACCGCAATGGGGATGGGGCTTGCCACCACCTTCGTGATGACGCTGGCCTCTATTTGCGCCTGGCTGATTGATACCTGGATCCTTATCCCCTTAAATCTGGTCTATTTACGCACGCTGGCCTTTATTCTGGTCATCGCCGTGGTGGTTCAGTTCACTGAAATGGTCGTGCGTAAAACCAGCCCGGCGCTCTATCGCCTGCTGGGTATCTTTCTGCCGCTGATCACCACCAACTGTGCCGTACTCGGGGTGGCGCTGCTGAATATTAATCTGGGGCACAATTTCCTGCAGTCCGCGCTGTACGGCTTTGCCGCCGCCGTCGGTTTCTCGCTGGTGATGGTGCTGTTCGCGGCGATCCGCGAACGCCTGGTGGTGGCCGATGTGCCCGCGCCGTTTCGCGGTAATGCCATCGCATTGATTACCGCCGGTTTAATGTCTCTGGCTTTTATGGGCTTTAGTGGTTTGGTGAAGTTGTAATGAGCGCAGTCTGGATAGCCGTGATCGCCATCAGCCTGTTAGGGCTGATTTTCGGCTTAATACTGGGGTATGCCTCCCGCCGTTTTGCGGTGCAGGACGACCCGGTGGTGGAAAAAATTGATGAACTGTTGCCGCAGAGCCAGTGCGGGCAGTGCGGCTACCCCGGCTGTCGTCCCTATGCGGAAGCTGTTGGTGCCCAGGGTGAAAAAATTAACCGCTGTGCGCCGGGTGGCGAAGCCGTAATGTTAAAAATCGCCGCCTTACTGAACGTCGACCCGCAGCCGGTCGATGGCGATGAACAGGAGGCGGAGCCAGTTCGTATGCTCGCGGTAATCGACGAGCCGAACTGCATTGGCTGCACCAAATGCATCCAGGCGTGTCCGGTGGATGCGATTGTCGGGGCAACCCGCGCCATGCATACCGTGATGAACGACCTGTGCACCGGTTGTAATCTGTGCGTTGCCCCCTGCCCGACCCAGTGCATTTCGCTCGTTCCGGTGGCGACCACCCCGGAAACCTGGAAATGGGATCTCCATGCGATCCCGGTGCGCAATATTCCTGTGGAACAACATGTTTAAGTTATTTTCCGCTTTCCGAAAAGATAAAGTCTGGGATTTTAACGGCGGTATTCATCCGCCCGAAATGAAAACCCAGTCTAACGGTACCCCACTGCGCCAGGTGTCCCTGCCGCAGCGCCTTATCATTCCGCTCAAGCAGCATATTGGCGCCGAAGGCGAACTGTGCGTCAAGGTGGGCGATCGGGTGCTGCGCGGCCAGCCGTTGACCCGCGGATGGGGAAGAATGCTGCCCGTACACGCCCCGACCTCCGGTACCGTTACCGCCATCGCCCCGCACACCACCGCTCATCCTTCGGGGCTGGCGGAGATGAGCGTGATCATTGACGCCGACGGCGAAGACCGCTGGATTGAGCGCGATGGCTGGAGTGATTATCAGGTCCGTACGCGCGAAGCGCTTATCGAACGCATTCATCAGTTTGGCGTCGCGGGCCTCGGCGGCGCCGGTTTCCCCACCGGCAGCAAACTGCGCGGCGGCGGCGATAAAATTAAGACGCTGATTATTAACGCCGCCGAATGCGAACCCTATATCACGGCGGACGACCGCCTGATGCAGGACTGCGCCGCGCAGATTGTCGACGGGATCCGCATCCTCGCGCATATTCTGCAGCCTGACGAAGTGCTGATCGGCATTGAAGACAATAAACCGCAGGCCATTTCGATGCTGCGGGCAGTGCTCTGCGACGCCCATGGCATCTCGCTGCGCGTGATCCCCACTAAATACCCCTCCGGTGGGGCCAAGCAGCTTACCCAAATTCTCACCGGCAAGCAGGTACCGCACGGCGGTCGTTCGTCGGATATTGGCGTGCTGATGCAGAACGTGGGGACGGCCTATGCGATAAAACGCGCGGTGATTGACGGCGAGCCGTTAACGGAGCGCGTGGTCACCCTGACCGGCGAGGCGGTCTCGCGGCCGGGCAACGTCTGGGCGCGCCTTGGTACCCCGGTACGCCATCTGCTTAACGACGCCGGCTTCTGCGCCAGCGCCGAGCCAATGGTGATCATGGGCGGCCCGCTGATGGGCTTTACCCTGCCGGGGCTGGATGTCCCGGTGGTGAAGATCACCAACTGCCTGCTGGCGCCTTCCGCCAGTGAGATGGGCGAGCCGCAGGAAGAGAAAGGCTGCATTCGCTGCAGCGCCTGCGCCGACGCCTGTCCGGCCGATCTGCTGCCGCAGCAGCTGTACTGGTTCAGCAAAGGCCAGCAGCACGATAAAGCCACCGCGCACAATCTGGCGGACTGCATAGAATGCGGCGCCTGCGCGTGGGTTTGCCCAAGCAATATTCCGCTGGTGCAGTACTTCCGTCAGGAGAAAGCGGAGATCAGCGCGATTCGCCAGGAAGAGCAGCGCGCCGCAGAAGCTAAAGCGCGATTCGAAGCCCGACAGGCGCGCCTGGAGCGTGAAAAAGCCGCCCGCGCCGAACGGCATAAAAAAGCTGCCGTTCAGCCTGCCGCCAAAGATCAGGATGCGATTAACGCCGCCCTCGCCCGGGTACGCGACAAACAGCGTGATGCCGCGCAACCGATCGTGATTCAGTCTGGCGCCAAACCGGATAACAGCGAGGCGATCGCTGCACGCGAAGCGCGGAAGGCCGAAGCCCGGGCACGCAAGGCACAGCAGCAGGCCTCGTCGGTGGAAGCCCCGGTCGCCGAGCCGGTCGACCCGCGTAAAGCCGCGGTGGAAGCCGCTATCGCCCGCGCCAAAGCGCGTAAAGCCGAACAGCAGGTCGCGCCGGTGGAAGCCCCGGTAGCCGAGCCAGTCGACCCGCGTAAAGCCGCGGTGGAAGCCGCTATCGCCCGCGCCAAAGCGCGTAAAGCCGAACAGCAGGTCGCGCCGGTGGAAGCCCCGGTAGCCGAGCCGGTCGACCCGCGTAAAGCCGCGGTGGAAGCCGCTATCGCCCGCGCCAAAGCGCGTAAAGCCGAACAGCAGGTCGCGCCGGTGGAAGCCCCGGTAGCCGAGCCGGTCGACCCGCGTAAAGCCGCGGTGGAAGCCGC